>NZ_JBEEAC010000024.1:0-93381 GCF_040120695.1 Plantactinospora sp. B6F1
GAAGTGCCTCCCTCAGAGAGAAACCTGTAGATGTCGCAATCACAAGTTTCCCTTGCAGGGCAGGCACTTCCGCTTATCTACACGCCGACGAACAGCACATCTTGACGATCACGGTGAATCACCCGGGCTAGCATCGGACTCGTCGCCTACTGACCTGCCTGCGGTCGTGCTCAGGGTCATTGCGTGGTTGAACAGCTGCTGATCACGATGGCGATGAGGTCGGCTGGTCTCTCGTCGGACGTGTGTGTCGAAGGGGATTCGAACCCGGACCGGACCCTCTATCCGTAGTCCTGCCCTGGACGTTCGCGGGCCGGTATCGAAGGAAGATAACGGGAAGCGCTCGCTGCGGCGAAGCCCAAGCCGCCTGGGGCCAGCCTCCGGCGAGGCCTGCCGCCGACGGGTGTCGGCGGCAGGCCCGGCGCCCCTGATGAACCTCAGGTGGCGGGGGTCAGCCCGGTCGAGGCGCGGAACGAGCCGTCCATCTCGAACGGCACCGACTCGTGCTCGTGCGTCACCAGCCAGCGCCCGTCGATGCGGCGCAGTCCCAGCGTCACTCGGAACCACAGGCTGAAACTCTCGGTCGAGCCGCACGGCACAGCGGTCAGACAGTCGAGGCTGGTCGCGAACGCCACGTCGCCGTCCGTGGTGATCTCCAACTGGGTGACCTCGCGGCGCGGCGGCGCCTCGAAGGTGGCCATCCAGGCCTCCAGCGCGGCCGGGTTCCGCCCGTCGCCGGGCTGGCGCAGCGGCGGGGCGAGGCTGTACTCGACGAAGCGGGGCGCGTAGTACGACAGGATGGCCCTGGCGTCACCTTTCTGCAGCAGCGCGGCCTTGCCCTCGATGACTTCCCGGATCTCGTCCATGACAGGTCCTACCTTTCTCTCTTGCCCGGGATGTCGAAGCCGGGCCGGTCAGTTTCGACATCCCGACGAGAGAAAAGGAGAGAAGCCATGAAATACCTGCTCCTGATTCAGTCGAACCCGCGGTCGCTGGCCGTCTGGGAGACTCTGACCGATCAGCAGCGGACCGACTTCGGCCTCGGTCACCTGCGACTGACCGAGGAGATGCGCGAGGCCGGCGTGCTGGTGGTCAGCGAAGGGCTGGGCGACCCAGCCCTGGCCACCCAGGTTCGGGTACGCGACGGTAGGACGATCACCTCCGATGGCCCGTACGCCGAGGTCAAGGAGCACCTGGCCGGCTTCTACCTGATCGACGTCGCGGATCTCGACGAGGCGGTCGCCTGGGCGGCGAAGGCGCCGGACGCCGCGTACACCCGGGTCGAGGTGCGCCCGATCCTCGATATGAGCGCATGGGAGCTGTGACCGGGCTGCCGGACCTGCTACGCGATTGCGCGCCCCAGGTCCTGGCCGCCGTCGTACGCCGCTACGGCGACTTCGAGGCCTGCGAGGACGCGGTGCAGGAGGCGCTGATCGCGGCCTTCCGGCAGTGGCAGCAGACCGGCGTCCCGGAGCATCCGCGGAACTGGCTTATCGCCGTGGCGAGCCGTCGGCGGGTGGAACTGCTACGCAACGAGACGGCCCGCCGGCGCCGCGAGGAAGCGGTCCGGCTCGAGCCCGTGCCGCAGGTCCGTGGCGACGACGAGCTGGCCTTGCTGCTGCTCTGCTGCCATCCCGCCCTGAGCGTGCCGGCGCAGGTCACGCTCACCCTGCGGGCGGTCGGCGGGCTCACCACCGCGGAGATCGCCCGGGCGCTGCTCTTGCCGGAGGCCACCGTAAGCCAGCGGATCAGCCGGGCCAAGCAGCGGATCCGCGATACCGGCGGCCAGTTTGAGAGGCCCGCGCCGGGCGAGCTCGGCGAGCGTCTCACCGCGGTCCGCCACGTGCTCTACCTGACGTTCAACGAGGGCTACACGGCCAGCTCCGGCGACGCCTTGAACCGGGTGGAGCTGACCCGGGAGGCGATCCGGCTGACCCGGCAGCTGCACCGGCGGCTGCCGGACGACGGCGAGGTCGCCGGGCTCCTCGCGTTGATGCTGCTCACCGACGCACGCCGGCCCTCGCGTACCGGGCCGGACGGCGCCCTGGTCCCGCTCGCCGAGCAGGACCGGCGCCGCTGGGACGCGGACGCGATCGCCGAAGGCGTCGCGATCATCACCCACACGCTGGCCCGGGCCCCGATCGGCCCGTACCAACTGCAGGCTGCGATCGCGGCGGTGCACGACGAAGCGGCGCGCGCCGAGGACACCGACTGGCCGCAGATCCTCGCCCTGTACGGGATGCTGCACGCACTCGCCCCGAGCCCGATGGTCACGCTGAACCGGATCGTGGCACGTGCCATGGTCGACGGCCCGGAAGCCGGGCTAGCCGCGCTGCACCGGATCGCCGAGGACCCGTTGATGGCCCGGCACCACCGGACCGCGGCGGTGCGGGCCCACCTGCTGGAACTGGCCGGCGACCGGGCCGGGGCGCAGGAGTATTACCGGCTGGCGGCGCGGCTCACACTGAGCCGGCCCGAGCAGCGCTACCTGCAGACACGGGCCGCGCAGCTGGCATCGGACCTACGCGCATCCGGGCCGTTGGCCGGCGTCGGGTGTCGCCGCCCTGGCCACGTTGAAGAGGACTGGCCACGTTGAAGAGGATTCGCTGTTGGCTGCCGAACCGCTGCGGGAAGGCGCGCAGCGGGCCCTCATCGAAGCCCATCTGGCCGAGGGCAACTGGATCGAGGGCTACCGAGCGTACGAGGCGTACCGGGACCTGCTGCGTCGCGAACTCGACGCGGTTCCGTCGGCCGACCTGGCCGCGCGGCCGGGCCTCGACCGGCCACCTCCGGATGCGGTCCCAGGCGGCACGACCGGCGGCGGCGCTGACCGTCGACCCCGGGGCGGCGATCCTGTCGATGAGCGGACAGGACAGCCCAGGCCGTTTCCGTCACGGAGGCGGGAGTGCGCTTGCCAGCCGTTCGCCAACAGGTGCGGCGGGGCGGGACTGCGTAGCAGTTCGACCATCCGCTCCCGGTCGGCATCCGGCAAGCCGACGGTTCCGGTTTGGACTCGGTTCGGGTGCGACGGAGTCACCGGGAGCACACGGCGACGGGGGCAGCGTCGATGCTGGCGTACGTGCGTGCTTCCGACATACATGGCGATGACGCCGTCAGGTTGGCCCGGCTGGACCGGGTGATCGCCCAATGTGACGCGCGGGCGGAGTACCTGCGCGGGCAGCAGGAGCAGGTGCAACGCCAGCGCCGCGAGGCTGTGGCACAGCGCGACGAGCTGCTCGCCGCCGAGCGCGCCCGGCTCGCGCGGCCGGCGCAGGTGCCGGCCCCACTGTCGCCGGTCGTCGCGCCCGCTGCGGTGCCACCCCGCCTCGCCCCGCCGCAGCCGTCGGTCCCGCCGGTCAGGCAGCCGTCGGTCCCGCCGGTCACACCGCAGCCGGTGCGGGAGGTCCTGTCACCGCCACCAGCGCCGCCGTCGTCACCGGCCGTTCGGCCGGAGGCCTCCGTGCTGCAGGTGCAGAACGTGCTGCTCGCCCTCGGCGGCGTGCTGCTGGGCGCGGCCGCCATCACGTTCAGTGTCGTGGCGTGGACGACTTTCGGCCAGGCCGGCCAGGCCTTGATTCTCGCGGCGGGCACGGTCATCGCGGTGACCACACCGGTGCTGCTGGCCCGCCGGGGACTGGTGGCCACGGCCGAGACGATCAGCGCTGTTGCGCTGCTGCTCGTCCTACTGGACGGCTTCGCCGTCTGGTCACTCGGACTGTTCGGGGTGGACCGGGTGTTGCCCGTTTCGGCGTACGCCGGGCTGACCTTCCTGGTGACCAGCGCGGTTGCGGCGGGTTATCGGGCGGTGACCCGGTTGACCGTACCGCGCTACGTCGCGTTGATCGCGGCGCAGCCCGTACTCCCGATGATCGCGCTGGGCGCGCTCGACGACGACGGCGCTGCACCGACCAGGCAGGCCGACTTCTCCTGGTCCGACCTTTCCCGGCTCACGGTCGGCTTCGCCCTCACGTCCCTGCTGGCCAACGCGGTCGCGGTCCAGAACCTCGTGGCGGCGGCGCGGCTCACCCGGGCCGGGTCGGGACCACTGCCGCTGAGGGCGCTCGCGTGGGTATTGCACGGTCTCGCGCTCGCGGGGGCCGGCGCGCTCGCCGCCACCGCTCTGGCCACCGCGACCGCGCCGCTGCCGGGCATGTTCTCCGCCACCGTCCTCCTGCTCTCCGCCACCCTGGCCGTCCGCTCGGCGACCGTGGTCGGGCACCCCGCGGTGCGGCACGTCGCCACCGGCGCGGCGACCGTCACGGCGGTGTTCGCGGTCTACCGGGTGATAGCGCTCATGTGGGCCCCCGCCGGGTTGGTCGTCCTGGCCGCCGCCGTCACCGTGGCTGTGGTCGTGGCCCGCGCCCTTCCGCCGCCATGGCGACGTGGCCCGATCACCGCGAGCGCGGGCATGGTCATCCTCCTCGGCGTCCTCCTCGGGGCGTGGAGCCTGGTCGTCGCCGTACGTGTCCTGGCCGCCGCCTTCCCTGCCTGGCAGGCGGCCGGTGTGGAACCGATCGGCGGTCGGCTGGCCGGATGGCAGTTGCCGGCGGCGATGCTGATCGTGTCCGTCGGGGTGGCGATGCTGCTCGGACGCCGAACGGCCCACCAGGCGATCCTCGCGGGGTTCGCCCTGCTCGCGATCGTCGCCCCCGCCTCGTCGGGGCTGCCCTGGTGGGTGCGACCGTGGATCGCGGTCGCGGCGGCGCTGGCACTGGGCCTGTCGGGTCTGCTCAGCCCCGGTCGGAGGGCCGAAGAGGCCGGTCCTGGCGACCGCGGGGACCCCGGCGACGAGGGCCAGCTGGGATACCTACCCGTCTGGGCCGGCCTAGCCCTCGGCGGATACGCCTTCGTCACGGCGCTGCCGCGGGCTTGGCTCACGGCGGCGGTGTTGGCGACGCTGGCCGCCGGATGCTTCCTCATAGCCCGCCTCGGCCGCCGACCGTCGGCAGCGGCGACAAATCTGCGGTCCGTACACATCGCCGATGCCGCTTTCGGTGGTTTCCTTGCGATACTTCCGGGAATCGCGGGCGCCGGGCTTGCCGCCCTGAATGCGGATGCGACCGCGGTACGGACGGTCACCAGCGCGGTTGCCGCCCTGTCGCTCGTGGCCGGCGCGGTCGCGTTGACCCGACGCCGGACAGCGCCGGGGGCCACCGTCGGCGCGGCCTGCGGGGCGCTGCTCACCGGCAGCGCCAACCTTCTCAGCGGATCCCCGCCGACGTTCGCCGATGCCGGAACCGCCGTCCTTCTCGGCCTGTCCGCCACGCTGCTCATCGCCGCCGTCCGCCGGTCCGAACCGCACTCTCCCGGGAATCGGCTCCTGCTGGTGGCGCACGCCGTGACGACCCTTGCCGTAGTCGCGTCGGCGGTGGGTCTGGTGTCGGTCGCCGCACCGGGACTCCGTCTTGTCACGGCGGCCGCCCTCACCAGCGCCGTCGGGCTCGCTGCGGCCCGCCGGGCTTCACCGTGGCGCCGGGGACCGGCGGCGGGCGCCCTCGTCGCCGGTGCCGCGCTGGCCCTGACCTGCGGCCTGATCGCCATCGTCGAGGGTTCCACCGCGGTGATGGCGTCGATGAACCCCCGCCCGTGGGCGGCCGACCTGGGCCGGTGGCCCGACCTCGTCGCCGTCGTCGCGGCGTACGGCCGGCAGGTGCCCTTCGCGCTGGCGCTCCTCGTCGCCGGCGCCCTCGCACTGCCGGAGCGGTACCGCGACCCGGCGGCACTCACCGCCGGCGCCCTGTCGCTGCTCGCGGCGCCCGTCGCCTTCGGCCTGCCCTGGTGGGCGCCGTCGGCGGTGAGCGGGGCGAGCGGGACGCTCCTCGCTCTCGCTGCGGTCCGGGTCCAGGATTCGCGCGCGGGACGGAGACTGGCCGTCGTCGCGGCGCTGTTCGGGGTGCATGCCGCGGGTGCCGCGCTCGGCCGGTCGTGGAGCACGGCGCTGGTGCTGGGCACGGCCGTTGTCGTCTGCGCCGCAGTGGGCCTGATCGGACATGCCGCCCCGCCCGGCCACCAGGCGCGGTGGGTGGCCGATGCAGCGATCGGTGGCGGGCTCGCGGCGCTGCCTGGCGCGGTGGCGAGCGCGGCGGCCATGGTCGGGCTGCCCCCGGCGACGGTGGTGGCGCTCGGGCTGGCCACGGCCAGCGCGGCCCTCACGGTGGGCTCGGTGGTACGACTGGCTCGAGGCGGCGAGGCTCCCGCCCACGGCGCGGCGGCCGGCGCGGTGCTGATCGGGGTGATCGTCTGGAGCGGCGGGGCCCCCACCCTGGCGGACCACCTCGCCGTCGCGTTCCTCTTCCTTGCGGCGGCGCTGCGGCTGATTCCTCGTTCCCGGCCGGCCGGGAGAGCGGTCCGCGTGGCTTACCAGGAAGCAGCCGGGGTCACCCTCGCGCTCCTCGTGTCGCTGTCGCGACTGGCAGCGGTGCTGCTCCCCGGGTACGCGCTGCTGACCACCGCGGCCGTCGTCCTGCTCGTGGCGTTCGGCGTCGGCCTGCTGCCACTGGCCTGGCGGCGTGGCCCGGCCGGCGCAGCCGGCCTTGCGCTCGCGGCGGTGGCAGCCGTGGCCTCGGCTCTGGCCGTTGCGCGGGCGGTGCAGGTCCTGGTCGACGGTACGCCGGCTTGGCGGGCCGACCTGGACGGCTGGCTGGCCGGCGGGCCGGTCGCCGGCGATATCGTCGGGTGGCAGCCGCTGGCGGCGCTGATCCTGATCGCGGCCACGGCACTGGCGTTGGCCGACAGTCCGGTGGTGCGCGGATGGGGCTACCGGGTGGCGCGGGACTCCGCTGCGGCGGCGCTGATCCTGGCCGTCGTCGATGCGCCGGTCTCGCTGCGGATGCCCTGGTGGGCGCCGACCATGCTGGCCGGCCTCGTCGCGTTCGGGTGTGGACTGTCCGCGACGAGGGCCCGGGCTGCGCGACCCCGCCTACGCTTCGCCGCGGCGGGCGCGCTCCTCGGCCTGTACGCCGCAGCCGCCGCCCTTCCCCGGCCCGCCCTGACCGCGGCCGTACTCTGCGGCGTGGTCCTCTGCGGCGCGGTCGTCGCGGCCAGCCTGCCGGCCGGCGAGCGAGAGCCCGCCGGTGAAGACCCGGACGCCGCTGCGCACCGACTCGTCGGCGGCGTCGCGGCAGCCGGTGCCCTCATCGCGCTGCCCGGAGCGACGGCGGCCGTCGGCGCGGCAGCAGGGCTCGGTGCCGGCCCGCTGCTGCGCGGCGCGCTGGCCGCGACGGTTGTCGCGTTCGGCGTGGTGGTATGGCTGCGGCGCGCGTGTCCGGCGTACCTGCCGTACGGCAGCGTCGCCGTCCCGGTGGGCGGCACGGTGGTCGCGTTGGCGACCCTCACGTCGGCCGAACCAACCGGAGGGTACGCCGCGCTCGCCGCCGTCCTGGGCGTGGGCGCGGGGCTCCTGGCGCCACCCGGTCGGCGGCCCGGCACCGTTGTCGCCGCCGCCAGTCCGATGGCCCTGATCGCCGCGGTCGCCGTCCTGCCCGCCGTCGCCGCGGTGCTGTTCCGCCCGTACGCCTGGCTCGGCGTGGGGTGGGGGCCGGCGCCCCGAGGCTCGATCGACGGGCTCGCGCCGGGCGCGAACGGCTGGCCCGGCACCGCTTGGCACCCGATGGCGCTGGCGCTGCTCGCGCTCGGCGCCGGCATGTGCGTTCGCGGACTCGGCCGTCCCCGCCAACCATGGACCTGGCCGGCGGTCCTGTCCTGCGCGGCCCTTGCCGTGTCGATCATGCCGGTCGCCTGGGACGCCCCATGGCCGGCCGGTCCCGGCACGGCGCTCCTCGTCGCCGCCGGGACCGGTGTCTGGGCGGCTCGCCGCGGCTGGCCCGACTCCGCCGGAGGCCGGTCCCTGACGGCCACCGCGGTGGTCCTGTGTGGACTGCTGGGCGGCACCGGGATCTCCGGCGCTCTCCCGACCGAACCGGCGACGTACGCCGGCTTGAGCCTTGCGGTGGCCGCCGGGCTGGCCGCGGCCGTGGTCGGGCGGCGCACCGGCGGCCGCCTCGCCGGCTGGCACTCCGTAGGCGTGGCAGCGTTGTCGCTGCTCGCCGCCGTGGCGACAGGCGCACATCTGGCCCCCGAGCAGTTCTCGTCGAGCCTCGTCGTGCTGGCCGTCCTGCTGCTGCTCGCCGCGGCCGTGCTGCCGCACCACCAGCGGACCGAGGTCGCGACCACGGAGATGATGTCCTACCTCATCGCGGGGCTGGCGGCGCTGACCGCAGGCGCGGCGGACCTGCGGGTCACCGCGCTGATCCTGGTCGGGTACGGCGTGGCTCTCGGGCTGTCCGCGCTACGGCCCCGCCGCTGGCGGCTGGCGGTGGCCGGCGCTGGCTGTGAGCTGCTCGCCTGTTGGCTGTTGCTGTTCGCCGGTGGGGTCGGCGTGGTCGAGGCGTACACCCTTCCGGCGGCGCTGCTGGCACTGCTGGGCGGCGCGCTCGAGCTTCGCCGCCGCCCGCACCTGCACAGCTGGTTGGCGTACGGCCCGGCGCTGGTCGCTACCTTCCTGCCGAGCATCGCGCTCCTGTTGGCGGGCGCGGAGTACCCGGCGCGGCGACTGCTGCTCGGCGTCGGCGGCTTCCTCGTACTGGTTCTCGGGGCGGCGCGCCGCCGCCAGGCCCCCGTCGTGGGCGGCGCCGGTGTGCTCGCCGTGATCACTGTCTACGAGGTGGTGCGGTACTGGGACATGCTGCCTCGGTGGCTGCCGATGGGCATCGGCGGCGTCGTTCTCATCGTTGTCGGCGCCACCTATGAGCGGCGACGCCGCGACCTGCGGCGGCTGCGCCAGGCGGTAACGCGGATGGGGTGAGGTCATCGGGGATCAGAGCGGCGATGGAGGCACTTGCCGCGGACGATGACCGCTCGCGGCCTGTCGAGTTGGTCGAGGTCGCTGCGGGGATCGGCGTCGAAGACGACCGCGTCGGCCGGGGCTCCTGCCACCAAGCCGGGCAGACCAAGGTAGGACCTGGCCGTCCAGGACGCGGCAGCGATCGCCTCATGTGGTGACACGCCGGCGAGCACCAGAGCGCGGATTTCGTTGACGATGCCGCCGTGCGGCCGGGTGTCCGTACCGGCCAGCACGGTGACGCCGGCCTCGACGGCGGCAGCGGCGAGCTGGCCGTGCACACTTGCTCCCGACACGTACCAACGCTTGCGGGAACTGTCCGGCTCGGTGGAGACCCGCCTCAGCGAAGCGGTGATCACAGAGAGTGTTGGCGTCAGTGCGATGCCCTGCTCGGCCATCCGCGGCAGCAACGTCGGGTCCAGGCCCATACCGTGCTCCACGGAGTCCACCCCGGCTTCGACCGCGACCGCACCACCGTCCGGGTGCTGTGAATGCACCGCAACACGCCCGTTCACCGCGTGTACGTGTGTGACAACCTCGCGCAGTACCTCCACCGGCAGGACATCGTCGCCGGGACGCCAGTCGATCACGACTTTCGCCCATCCGGCACGAGCCGCCTGCTCGGCCGCGACGGCGGGCAGATCGGCCGGGTCCGGACGGCGGCCCCAGCCCTCGAAAAACTGTCCGTGCTGAGCGATCCAGGGGCCGGCATGGAAGGCTCGTGGGCTGTCGTCTGCGAGACCGAACCAGTCAGGCGGATCGCCGGCGAGACCGGGAGCACGGATGAGCGCGACTCCGGACGCCAGGTGCGCCCGGAGATCTTCCCGCAGGATGCCAGGATCCAACGGCTGTCCCGGCGCCTCCGCTCCGGGATGTGTATGCGCGTCGACCAGTCCAGGCAGCAGCCAGCCCTCAGCTATCAGCTCAGCACGGGCGACTGGATCGGAGGTCCATCTGTCACCGTCGGCATAGAGATCAACCGGCTCCCCTTCGGGGAGAGCGAAACCGCGGATCCGCAGCACCGCCACCACGCCACCCCCGTACCTCAGGTGCCATCCGATTCGGGCGGGACGGTCGACACGCCATCCGGTTAGCCGAGGGTACCCGAATGACCACCTCTACGCCCTTGCCTGGCAATGGACCTTCGCCGTGCCCGTCGCCTTACCGGCTCCGTTCAGGCGCGTCCGGCCGGGACCAGCCCGGCCGGACGCGGCACGTCAGATCCGGGACAGCAACGGTCGGGCAGAGCACTGCGCCGAGCCGATGTTCTTCAACGTCAGCACCAGCTCCCGCTCGGCGGAGCCGTTGGAGTTGATGACCTGCCGGTAGTAGTGGCGAGTTATCTGCATCGTGCAGCCAAGCTCCACCGGCTCGACGTTGATGACGTGCGTGGCGGTCGTCGGGTTGGCGTTGTATGTTCTGCACCTCGGCGTGCAGGTAGACGGGCTGCGCCACGTCGCCTTGGGGAACCCGCTGGTACGGAGTCGCCGCGGGCCTGCTTGCGCTGGCCTACCTGACCTCCGGCGAGGGGCACCGCGACGACGCGCTGGCGCTGGTCGAGGAGGCGGGCGCGATCGCCCAGGCCGTGATCCCCGGCGCCGGTGCGTCCCGGTCGACGCCCGGCCCCGCGATGCTCAGGGTGTCCTCCGCCGGGTGGAGGAGGCACGGACACAGCTGTAGGCGCCGTCCCGTCCACGCATCACCGATCAGCCTCACGAACCTCACGAGCCCGCTGGCTCCGGGTGCGGAGGATACGTCGTACGCCGAGGATCGCGATGCCGATGCCGACGCCGGCGACGAGAAACCCGAGGAAGAGAAACAGGAAGATCGAACTCATTCCGAGGGTCTCGTCTTCGGTCCCGAGAATGCTTCCGACGAGGAATCCGAAAAGGGGAGCGAGGGCGGTCACTCCACCGCCGAGGACGACCAGCCAGACACCTCGGGGGACCGGGGTGAGTTCGATCGGGCGGCCCTGGACGGAGCTTGGGTCGAGTTCAGCGGTCACCAGGTGTCCTTTCCACGGCGCTGGTCGCGGGCGAGGTGCCGTTGGCGTCGGGTGCGGCGCGGCCGGCGTCGGTCGGTCCGGTGCTGGCGCCGCGGATGGCGTCGAGGAAGGGACCGATGATGTCGATCGGCAGCGGGAAGACCACTGTGGAGTTCTGGTCGGCGCCGAGTTCCAGCAGGGTCTGCAGGTAGCGTAGTTGGAGGCTTGCCGGGCTCTCGCTGAGCGTCTTCGCGGCGTCGCGCAGCTCCGCCGATGCCTGGAGTTCCCCCCGGGCGTTGATCACCTTTGCCCGCCGCTCGCGCTCGGCCTCGGCCTCGCGGGCCATCGCCCGCTGCATCGCCTCCGGGATCTCGACGTCCTTGATCTCCACGACCTCGACCTTGACCCCCCAGGGCTCGGTCATCGCAGCGATGGACTTCGCGAGATCCTCGTTCAGGTCGGCCCGGTGAGCAAGCAGCGTATCGAGGTCCGCGCGGCCGACGACCGAACGCAGGGTGGTCTGCGCGATCTGGGACGTGGCGACCGCATGGTTCTCCACCGTCATCACCGACTTCACCGGGTCGACCACCCGGAAGAGTACGACGGCGTTCACCCGGGCCGGCACGTTGTCGCGGGTGATCACCTCTTGCGGTGGGATGGTCAGCGTGACGACCCGCAGGTCCACCCGGACCAGCTTGTCCAGGCCTGGAAGCAGCACCCGGACCCCCGGGCCCAACGGCTCGCGCAACCGTCCCAGCCGGAACGCCACCCCACGCTCGTACTCCTTCAGCACCCGTAGCGAGGAGGTGGCCACGAACAGCAGCACCAGGATGATGACGATCGCGATGGTCATTGTGTGGCCTCCGGATCGGGCTCACGGCGGTCGGACCCGTAGCGTGAGCGCCTGCGGCGTAGGGCGGCCGCAGCTGCCAGCCGCTCGGCGACCACCTCATCGAGCGCCTGGTCGGCCACCGTCTCGGGGATGAACACCGGGTTGCGCCGCAGGTGTGACCAGAGCGGCAGACTCAGCAGCAGCGCGACGACCACGGCCGAGGCCAGGACCAGCAACGCGTCCGGGCCCGGGCCGGTGAGCGCGGTGCCGACCGGCCACACGAGGCCCAACAGAACCACCAGACACGCGATGCCGCGGTGGAAGCGAGCCGCTTCGGAGGCCGGCCAGGAGTCGACCGCGCGCTGGACCTCCCGCCCGGAGGACGAGGTGGTGCACGTGCTCTTCACAGGGCAGGCGTTGCAGACCGACGGGGTGCCGCGGTAGCGCATCACGCGGTTCTGCGCGTCGAAGGACTGCGGCCACAGCCACTGGTCCTGCGGGCACTGCCACGCATCGTGGTCCTCGTGGTAGACGAAGCCACCAGACATGCCACCTTCGGAGATCGACGCGGCGCGGCGCGCCAGCGCGTCGATGACGTACGCCAGTCCGACCAGGGCCAGGCAGTAGGTGGACGCCAGCCAGGCTTCCACCCCCACGTCCGAGGCCGAGAACCCGGTCACGGCTGCTCCGCCTCGTCGCGCCGGTCCGAGGCGTACCGGCTCCGGGACCGGGGCACCTGGTCCACGGCTCCCGCGGCACCGGTCAGGATCGGAAGGCCGGTGCGGTCCTGGGCCGCTTCGGGGGTCTCCTCGACGTACAGCGTCTCCGGCGGTAGCTCGGTCGCCGTGGCCCGGATGCCGTGGCGGATGCCGAGATAGGTGATCCACAGGAAGGGCAGCACGCCGCCGACGATGAGGATGAGGTCACCGGGCATCCGCATCCATTCGAGCAGCGCGTTGCCCGGTTCGGTGATGTAGTTGAGCGTGCGCGCCTCGTAGTATCCGTCGTTGACCGAGTGCCACAGCTGCAGGATGCCCAGCGGAAGCAGGGTCACGAACACCATCCAGGCGAGGCCGATGTTGAGCGACCAGAAGGAGAGCTTCGCCAGCCTGTCCGGCCACTTCGCCGCCGGGATGATGTAGCGCAGCGCGAACAGCGCCAGGCCGACCGCGAGCATGCCGTACACACCCATCATGGCGCCGTGGGCGTGGTTGGCGGTCAGCGCCGTGCCGATCTGGAAGTACGACACGATCGGCAGGTTGATCAGGAAACCGAAGACCCCGGCGCCGACGAAGTTCCAGAAGCCGACGGCCACCAGGAACATCACCGCCCAGCGGTGGGGGAACGGCGCACTGGTGCGGTTCTGCTGCCGGGAGCCCAGTTGCAGGAAGGTCCACGCCTCGACGGTCAGGAACGTCAGCGGGATCACCTCCAGCGCGGAGAAGAACGCGCCGAGCGCCATGTGCTCCACCGGCGTACCCGAGAAGTACAGGTGGTGCATCGTCCCGATCACGCCACCCGCCGAGTAGAGGATGACGTCGAGGAAGATGATCTGGATGGCGATCTTACGGCGAACGACACCCAGCATCACGAAGATGTAGGCCACCATCACGGTGGTGAAGAGCTCCAGGAAGTCCTCCACCCAGAGGTGCACCACCCAGAAGCGCCAGAACTCCGCGACGGTCAGATGGCTACCCGTCGACGCCAGCATGCCGACCGCGTAGAAGGCGGGTATCGCCAGGCCGGCGTAGAGGAAGAGCCACGGCATGTTGAGCCGGTGTTCGGTCTTCAGCCGCGACCGGATGCCGCGGTAGACGATCGCGATCCACAGGAAGAGCCCGACCACCAGCAGGGCCTGCCAGAACCTCGGCAGGTCCAGGTATTCCCACTGCTGGTCGAAGAGGATCGAGCCCTTCGCCCAGTCGACGCCGAAGATGCTGATCGCCTCGCCAGCCAGCGAGCCGACGACCACGACCACCAGCGCACCGAGCAGGCCCCAGGCCAGCCAGTGCTGCCGTCGGGGCTCCCGACCCGAGATGATCGGCGTGAGGAAGATGCCGGCGGCGAGGAACGCCGCCGCGGTCCAGAACAGCGACAGCTGTACGTGCCAGGTGCGGGCCAGGTTGAACGGCAGCACCTGTGCCAGGTCGATGCCGAAGAAGGTACTCAGGTCGGCCCGGTAGTGTTCGATCGCGCCGCCCAGAAGGGTTTGCGCCAGCGCGAGTGCGGCCACGACGAAGAAGAACCACGCCGTCACCTTCTGCGCCTTGGTGATCTGCACCTCGCCCGGCTGGCGGAAGGCCAGCGGCGGCTGCTCGCTGGCGTGCCAGCCGATCGAGCGGCTCCACCGCCCGTAGAGCGCGAACAGCGCGCCCAGGCCGACCAGGAGAGCCGTCAGCGACAGACCCGACCAGACCACGATGTCGGCGGTCGGGGTGTTGTCGACGCGCGGCTCCGGCGGCCAGTTGTTCGTGTAGGAGTAGGTGTGGCCCGGCCGCTCCGCCGCGCTCGCCCACGCCGTCCAGGAGAAGAACGCGGTCAACTCGTGGATCTCGCGGGGATCGGTGATCACCTGCGGAATGAGGCCGAACTTCGTGCTGTCCGTGGCGAAGAAGTCGGCGTAGTGCCGGGTGGCGTGCTCGAACGCGGCCACCTGCTCCGCGGTGAACACCAGCTCGCCGCTCGCCTCGTCGTACCGGTTCTCCCGCAGCATCCGCTTGGCGGCCTCGGAGGGCTCCTGCGCTCCGGAGCCGGCGAGATCGGCCTTGATGTGCTCGGCCGAGATGCGCAGGTACTCCGCGGTGTAGTCCGGGCCGAGGTAGCCGCCGTGACCCATCACCGAGCCGTACTGTTGCAGCCCTCGGCGCAGGAAGGTCTGCTGGCCGGCGGTCACGTCCGCTGCCGTGTAGATCACCGCACCGTCCGGACCGGTCACCCGTTGCGGCAGCGGCATCGAGTCGGAGTAGGTCCGCAGGGCGAGCATGCCCATCACGAAGAACCCGAAAACCATTACCAGGGCGACGCCCTGAACCCATCCCTTGGAAAGGGTCAACCCCGCTCGGCCGGAACCCCTCACCTGCACCTGCTCAGACAAGTCCTCGCCCCTCCGTCTCGCCGGTGATCCAGGCCAGCGGCATGGCGGCCGCCGAGGGGGCGATGACCCAGCGCTGCACGGTCACATCCCTTCACCGGTCACGCGATGGCCGTCGCACCGCACGACACCCGCCCAGTCGAGCGAACACGCACTCGTTTCACATACATCGACGCAACGGTGATGTCTTGGCCCGCTCCAGCGTGGGGTCGCATTACTCCGGCGAACAGGGCCGTTGGTCCTGTTTTTCCACTGAGCCGCGAGGCATCAGCGCCGCCGGATCGCCCATGGTGCGGGCACGCACGACGGCGGGGATGGCGGCGGTGCCGCTTCGCGATCAGCTACTCCTGCGCCTTGCCACCGGTGATCCGGGAGACGACGAGCGCGATGAGGATGATGGCACCGTTGAGCGCGCCGATCCACTGTGCCGGTACGCCGGCGAGGGTCAACACGTTCTGGATCATGAAAAGCAGCAGGATGCCGGTGAACGCACCGAACATCGTGCCCTTACCGCCGTTGAGGCTGACGCCCCCGATCACCGCCGCGGCGAAGACGGTGAAGATGGCACCGTTGCCCTGAGAGGCGGCGACGGAGGCGAGGCGGCCGGAGAGCATCAGGCCGCCCAGGGCTGCAAGGACGCTGGCGCCGGTGAGGGCGATCCAGAGCACCCGGTCGGTGCGGATGCCGGCCGCCTTGGCGGCGTCGACGTTGCCGCCGATGGCGTAGAGGGACCGTCCGAAGTTGGTGTAGCCGAGCAGGATGATCCCGGCCGCGAACAGGGCGACGCAGAGCCAGATCGACGCGGGAATGCCGAACCAGATGGCGTTGCCGAGGTACATCATCGACTCGGGGAGGTTGAAGAAGGTCTGGCCACCGGAAATGCCGGTGAGCAGGCCGCGAAGGACGATGAGCATCCCCAGGGTGACGATGAAGCCGTGCAGGCCGAACCGGACGATCAGCGCGGCGTTGGCGATGCCGATGAGCGCGCCGACCGCGAGGGTGATCGGGATGCTCCAGGCGCCGGGTACGAGCCCGATGCCGTGTCCGGCGCCGACGGCGACCGTCATCCACGCGGCGACGCCCGGGGCGAGGCCGAAGGTGGATTCCAGCGACAGGTCCATTTTTCCGGTGACCAGGACGATGGTCTGGGCCAGCACGAGCAGCCCGATCTCCGCCATGGTCTGAACGATGTTGATCAGGTTGTCGGGTTGGAGGAAGACCGGGTTGACGATCTGCCCGACGATGGCGATGAGCACGATCGCCGGCACCAGCGCGAGGTCCCGCAGCCGGGCGACGGTCAGCTTGCCGGCGGGCCGGCGAGGTGCGAGGCCGGCCGGGACGGCGGGGCCGTCGGCGGCCGTGTCAGGTACGGTCCGGGTCTCAGACATCGGCGGTAAGTCCCTCCATTGCGGCCACGATGTCGTGGTCACGCCAGCCGCTTGGCATGTCGGCGACGATGCGGCCCTGGAACATCACCAGGACGCGATCACAGATGCGCAGGTCGTCGAGTTCGTCGGAGGCGACGACGAGGCCGGTGCCGGAATTGGCGACCTCGTCGACCTTGTCGAGGAGGAACTCTTTGGACCGTACGTCCACGCCCGCCGTGGGCGTGATGAGGACGAGTACGCGGGGGTCGTTCGCGAGTGCGCGTGCCATGACGACCTTCTGTTGGTTGCCGCCGGAGAGTCCGGAGACGGGCAGGTCCGGTCCGGGCGTCTTGATGGCCAGATCGTCGATCAGGGTGTTGGCGATGGCGTCGCGGCGGCGAGTGCTGATGAAGCCGGCTGACCCGAGCCGCTCCGGGATGGTCATGGTGGCGTTGTCGGCGATCGACATTCCGGTGACCAGCCCCTGGTGGTGGCGGTCCTGGGGCACGAATCCCACGCCGCTTGCCAGGGCGGCGCGGACGTCACCCGCTCGGGGCTGCCGGCCGGCGATCAGAACGGTCCCGGTGTCTGGCGCGCGGAGTCCGACGATCGTTTCGGCCAGCTCGGTCCGCCCGCTGCCGCCGGAGCCGGCGATGCCGACGATTTCGCCGGACCGGACCTGGAAGGTCACGTCGTCGAACACCCCGTCGAGGGAGAGGGCGGCCACGTCGAGCACCACCTCGGGGTGCCCGGCCGGGGCCGTCCGGGAGCGCGGGGCATCGAGCGCGGTGGCTTCGCCGGTCATCGCGGCGACGAGATCGTTGCGCGGAAGCTCGGCGACCGGAGCGGTGACGATGTGCCGGGCGTCGCGGAACACCGTCACCATGTCGCAGATCTCGTAGATCTCCTGTAGGTGGTGGCTGATGAACAGAAACGTGACGCCCTGGCTCTGCAGCTCGCGGATGTGGTCGAAGAGCCGGGCGATCGCGCTGGCGTCGAGCTGTGCGGTCGGCTCGTCGAGGATGATGAACCGGGCACCGAACGACAGCGCCCGGGCGATCTCCACGAACTGGCGCTGCTCGACGCTGAGCTCCTTGGCCAGGGCGTCGACGTCCACGTCGACAGACCAGCCGGCCAGCAGGTCCCGCGCCCGGTGGCGAAGCCTTCGCCAGCTGATCAGCCCGCTGCGGTTCCGGTCGTACCGGTTGATCAGCAGGTTCTCGGCCACGGTCAGCTGGGGGATGATTGTCGACTTCTGGTAGACGCAGGCGACCCGCTGCCGCCAGCCGTCGCGGTCGGACAGCCGGGGTGCCGGCTGCCCGAAGAACCTGATCTCTCCGGAGTCGGCGGGCTGCAGACCGGTCAGGATCGAGACCAGGGTGGACTTGCCGGCCCCGTTACGGCCGACCAGGGCGTGTGTCTCGCCGCTGCGTACGGTGATCCGCGCATGGTCGAGCGCCACCGTCGACCCGTACCGCTTGGTGATGTCGGTCGCCTCGGCCACGGGCGGGCCCGCTGGGGCCCGCCCGTCGTCGCCCGGGGCGGATGGCGAGCGTGTCGACGCCTTCCCGTTGCCGCTCATGTTCCGGTTTCTCCTCCGCGGCTGGTCAGCCGATGTTGTTGCCCCAGAGGGAGCTGTCATCGGGCTTGAGGCTCGGTACGCCGCCGTAGGTTCCGCCGTCGAGGGTCACCAGTGGTGCGGAGAGCTGGTCTTCGAGCACCCCGTCGCGTACCTGGATGATCGTGCTGTCGTGGTCGGTCGGGCCCGGCTGGAACGTCCTGCCCTCGATGGCCGCCTTGAGGTAGTAGAGCGCGTACTTGGCGTAGAGATCGGCGGGCTGCGAGACGGTGGCGTCGATGTTGCCCGCGCCGATCTCCTGTAGCTCCTTCGGGATGCCGTCGTTGGAGACCACGAAGACGTGCTTCGGGTCGGTCGGCGCGGTGAGCAGACCGCGTTGCTTCAGCAACTGGAGCGTCCCGGCCAGGGCGAAGCTGGACTGCATGTAGACACCCTTGATGTCCGGGTGCTCGGTGAGCCGGATCTGCAGCTTCTGCGAGGCGATAGCGCCGTCCCAGTTCGTCGCCTCGCCGAAGACCCTGATTCCCGGGTAGTTCTTCTTCATGCACTCGCTGAACGCCTCGGTGCGGTCCCGGCCGTTGACCGAGGCCAGGTCGCCCTGGAGCATGACGACCTTGCCGGCGCCGTTGAGCTTGGTACCCAGGAACTGGCACGCCTTTTCGCCGTAGGCGCGGTTGTCGGCGCGGACGACCATGAACACCTTGCCCTGGTCGGGCCGGGTGTCGATGGTCACGACCGGGATCTTCTTGCTGGCCAGGGTCTGCAGGGCGGGTGCGATCGCGGCGGTGTCCTGCGGCGCCATGGCGACGCCCTTGACGCCCTGGCTGATGAAGGACTGCACGTTGGAGATCAGCTTCGCCACGTCGTTCTGGGAGTTGGTCGTCTTCAGGTCCAGCCCGAGTTCGGTGGCGAACTGCGGGGTGTACTTGATGTAGGAGTTCCAGAAGTCGGTGTCCGACCGCGGGTAGTCGACGCCGACCACCGCGGCGGCGCCGCCGTCACCGGTGGCGTTGTCGCTGCCGGCGCATCCGGTCAGCAGTGCGACGGACATGGCGACGGCCGCGGTCACGGCGATGGGTCTACGGTTCATCACGGCTCCTATGTGAGAGATGCCCGGACGTGAGGTTTCGAGGGTGCTTGCCGGTGGGCTGGCCGAGGGGCCAGCCCGGGACACGGCTGCCGGTCGCGCCGATCCTCCGGCTCACCGGCCGACCGACCAGGGTGTGGTTGCCGACTGCGGACCGTTCGGAAAGCGGTACTCCGCGATCGACCCGGGATGCATCCGCGCGCCGATGCCCGGGTTCAGTGGTGCCGCATAGTGGCCGTTGCGGACGACAACGGGATCGACGAAGTGCGAATGGAGATGGTCGACGTACTCGATCACGCGACCGTCGGTGCTGCCGCTGACGGCGACGTAGTCGAACATCGCCAGGTGCTGCACCATCTCGCACAGGCCGACGCCGCCGGCGTGCGGGCAGACCGGCACCCCGAACTTGGCGGCGAGCAGCAGGATCGCGACGTTTTCGTTCACCCCGGCGACGCGGGTGGCGTCGAGTTGCAGGATGTCGATGGCCTCGGCCTGCAGCAGTTGTTTGAACATGACCTGGTTGTGGCAGTGCTCGCCGGTGGCGACCTTGATCGGCGCGACCGCCCTGCGGATCGCGGCGTGCCCGAGTATGTCGTCCGGCGAGGTGGGTTCCTCGATCCAGTACGGGTCGTACGGCGCGAGGGACTTCAGCCAGGCGACCGCCTGGTCGACTCCCCACGCCTGGTTCGCGTCGATGGCGATCAGGATGTTCGAGCCGACCGCCTCCCGGGCCAGGGCCAGCCGCCGTACGTCGGCGTCATTGTCCGCGCCGACCTTCAGCTTGATCAGGCCGAAGCCGTCACGTACGGCCTCTCGGGACAGCCGGACAAGCTTGTCGTCGGTGTAGCCGAGCCAGCCCGGTGTGGTGGTGTACGCCGGGTATCCGTTGTCGAGCAACTGCCGCTGGCGCTGCGCCCGTCCCGGCTGCGCGCGCTGGAGGATCTCCAGTGCCTCCTCGGGAGTGAGGACGTCCCGCAGATACCGGAAGTCGATCAGGCTGACGAGTTGCGCTGGCGGCATCTCGGCCAGCAGGCGCCACAGCGGTTTGCGTTCCCGGCGCGCGTACAGGTCCCAGATCGCGTTGACGATCGCGCCGGCGGCCATGTGGATGGCGCCCTTGTTCGGGCCGAGCCAGCGCAGCTGGCTGTCGCCGGTCAGTATCTCCGAGAAGCCCCGCAGGTCGGCGAGGACGTCCCCGACCGGCAGCCCGATGACCAGGGGGGCCAACGCCTGGATCGCGGCCACCTGGACGTCGTTGCCGCGTCCCACGGTGAAGGCCAGGCCGAACCCTTGCTGGCCGGTACTGGTGCGCACGGTCACGTAGGCCGCCGAGTAGTCCGGTTCCGGGTTCATCGCGTCCGAGCCGTCGAGGCCGGAAGAGGTGGGAAACCGGACGTCGACCGCGTCGACCGCGCTGATCACCTCGGTCATGGCCGTCCGCCCCGCCCACTCGCTGGCCCTGCCGGCCGGGGTGCTGCCGTCCGCGATCTCACGTCGCCCAGTGAACCGTCTGACATGGGATGTCTTTATAGCCGTCCTCGTGGTTCACGTCTAGACACAGATCGGAAACAGGGGCTCCGGCAGCAACTTCAGCGTGTCGCGCGGGAGCGTGCGCTGGATCGACGGAAGTCCTCGTGTCCAGACATGGGATCACCTTGCTAGGGTTGCCTGCACGGGCCATCCACAACCCGCTGACCACTGCGGGAGACCACCAAGGGGTCGAGACATGTCGCTGACCGACAGGGCGATGACACGCCTCCGCGAGCTGATCCAGTCGGGGGAGCTCCCGCCCGGCTCCAGGCTCCCGCCGGAGCAGCAGCTCGCCACCGAGCTGGGGGTGGGACGCAACATCATGCGCGAGGCGGTACGCGCACTGGTGGCGGCCCGGGTGCTGGAGGTGCGACGGGGTAACGGCACCTTCGTCACCAGCCTGCAACCGCGGGTGCTGCTGGAAGGCATCGGCGGCGCGGTCGAGCTGCTCCAGGGCGACACCATGCTGGAGCTCACCGAGGTGCGGCGGCTGTTCGAGGCCGCGGCGACCGGCCTCGCCGCCACCCGCATCTCGCCGCGGCAGCTCGCCGAGGTCAAGGACCACCTGGAAGCCATGCGCGCCGCGGCTGACGATGTGGAGCTGCTCAACCAGCACGACCTCGCCTTCCACCGCGCGGTGGTAGCCGCAACCGGCAACGAGACGCTGTCGACCGTACTTGACGGCATCTCCAGCCGGACCCTGCGTGCCCGGGTGTGGCGCGGCCTGGTCGACGCCGACGCCGCCGGGCGCACGTTGCGCGAGCACGAGGCGATCTACCTGGCATTGGCCGCCGGGGACGCTATCCAGGCCCAGGCGGCCGCCCTGATGCACATCACCACGACCGAGAACTGGTTACGTACCCGCCTGCCGGAGGAGCGCTGAGCCACGTGCGGGCGGGCGTGCCGAAGCCGCCTGGCGGTCCGGGGACTCGTCGGTCAGTGTGGCTGTGGCCCTGGCCCGGGCAACGGCTCATCGTCCGCCAGCGCGTAGAGAGATTCCTCGACCCCGGCCAGATGGTTCGCCATCCGGATCCGGGCCCGTTCCGGATCACGCGCCGCGAGCGCTCGCCAGATCGCCAGGTGCTCCTCATGGGTACGGCGGTCGGCGCCCTCCTCGTGCAGGCTGCGCCACAACCGGCCGCGGACCGTGCGCCCGGCGAACGCGTCGATGAGCCCCACCAGGACCGGGTTACCGCTGTGCACCGCGATGATCCGGTGGAAGTGGATGTCGATCTCGATGATCCGTTCGTGGTACCGCGGCGCCTCACCCGCGATTCGGGTCGCCTCGTCCAGCAGCTCGCGGGCCTGGAGGAGTGCCTCGTCGGGGATCCGGGTCGCGGCCAATCGGGCGGCCTCGCACTCCAGCACCCGACGAATCGTATGCACGTGCCGTGCGTTGCCCCGGCCTTCGAGGTCGACCACGAAGCCCAGTGGAGCCAGCAACTGGGTGACGTCGAGCTTCGTGATGTACGTCCCGTCTCCCTGGCGGGTGTTGACCACGCCGAGCAGCGACAACGCCGAGATCCCCTCGCGCAGCGAACTGCGCGAGACCCCCAACGACTCGGCGAGCTCCTTCTCGACCGGCAGCCGATCCCCGGGTTTGAGCACCCCCTCCAGGATCATCCGCTTGATGCTGTTGATCACTTCGTCAGTGCGAGACATGCCACCGTCACCTTTCGGTGTGCTTTGGTGAGCACACGATCGATAGTCCCGCCTTGCGGGGGGACGGTCCCGGTCTGATCGACTGACGTCGTGCCGGGTTCACGCTTCACAGCCACCTGCCCGCGTACGCGGGTCTTACGGTCGGCTCCACGTGCCGCCACCGGGCCACTCCCGGCGGTCGCCGCGGCGAGGGCGGCGCGGCACGGCGGACGCGGGCCGTCATAGGAACCGATGCGGCAGGCGGGACGGTGGCGGGCGGGTGGAGGGCCCGCCGAGTGGGTGTTGATGCGACCAGGTGGCGGATTCTAACCGACCGGGCACCGACGGGCGGGCGCGCCTGCGCGCGGCGGTACCCGCAGCAGTGCGAAGCGAACGACGGATACATCTGATCTCTTCTCACCGGGAGCCAAGATCGCCCCAACCTCCGCTGGTGCCGCTGACGATGAGGGATCGCGGGCTGTCTACATATCTACAGCTCACGGGCGGATGGTGGCAGTCGACGGCCCTCAGCGTTCTTCGCTTGGACACATTGACTGTTGCAAGTATGTAACTTAACGTGTGATGACTGATGCGGCTGCCCACCGCGAAACCTCCGGGAGGATCCGCCACGATGTCCTCGTCAACGTTTCGGTTCACGCGCCGCAGCCTTCTCGTTACCGCCGGGATGACCGGAGCCGCCGCGGCCACCGGTCCGTGGAGGGTCGGCGAGGCCCACGCCACCGAAGGTCCGAGCAGCTACACGCCGACCTGGTCGTCGGTCGACCAGCATCCACCGGCGCCGGAGTGGTTCCAGGACGCCAAGTTCGGCATCTACTACCACTGGGGCGCCTTCAGCGTTCCCGCGTTCGCCAATGAGTGGTACCCGCGGAACATGTACTTCAGCGGATCGAACGAGAACAACCACCACCGGAGCGTGTACGGCGACCCGTCGACCTGGCCGTATCACAACTTCATCAACGGCGGTAGGGACCGGGCCGGAAACTGGGTGCAGTTCGCGCCGCGGCTGAGGTCCGCCGGCGGCAACTTCGACCCGGACGAGTGGGCGCAGCTCTTCGCCGATGCCGGCGCCAGGTTCGCCGGGCCGGTGGCCGAACACCACGACGGCTACTCGATGTGGAACAGCAGGGTGAACGAGTGGAACTCCGTCGCCACCGGACCCAGGCTCGACCTGCTGCGCCTGCATGCCGACGCCATCCGTTCCAAGGGCCTCAGGTTGCTGGTGTCCCTGCACCACGCGTACAACTTCACCGGCTTCTACGAGCGGGTGCCGACGCAGTCGACGGCCAGCCTCCGGAAGCTGTACGGGCAGCTCAGCGCCGCCGAGGAGCAGCAGCTCTGGTACGACAAGCTCAAGGAGGTCATCGACGGCTACCAGCCCGACATCATCTGGCAGGACTTCAACCTGCCCCGGATCGACGAGTCGCGGCGGCTGGACTTCCTCTCCTACTACTTCAACCAGGCCGTGGCGTGGAACAGGGACGTGGTCACCACCTACAAGGACGGTCTCAACAACCGTGGATCGGTGTACGACTTCGAGCGCGGCGGTCCGGCGGACATCCAGCATCCCTACTGGCTGACCGACGACAGCATCTCCAGCTCCAGTTGGTGCTACACCCAGGGCATCGGCTACTACTCGCTCAACGCCATGCTGCACTCGTTGATCGACCGGGTCAGCAAGAACGGCAACATGCTGCTCAACATCGCACCGATGGCGGACGGCACCATCCCGGCCGGGCAGCGCACGATCCTGCTCGGCATCGGTGACTACCTGCGCCGGTTCGGTGAGTCGATCTACGCCACCCGGGCCTGGACCGCCTACGGGGAGGGCCCGACACAGATGGGTGGGGGCTCCTTCGTCACGCCGCGGGCGGGGACCAACCGGGACATCCGGTTCACCCGCAGCAAGGACAACCGCGTCCTGTACGTCACCGTGCTGGGCTGGCCGGGCGGCACCCTGAACGTCACGACCTTGAGCTCGAACCGGATCAACCTCGGTACCCTCTCCACGGTGCAGTTGCTGGGTTCCTCCGCCGGCTCGTACCTCAACCTGCCCAGCCCCACCCAGGATGGCTCCGGCCTGCGCATCACGATGCCCGGGAGTGCTCCGTTCAGCGCCCCGGCGTACGTGGTGAAGCTGACCTTCTCCGGCCAGATCCCCGCACTCGGCGGGGGCAGCACCCCCACCGGCTGGGTGAGGATCACCAACGTCACCACCGGCCTGGTGCTCGACAGTGGCGGCAGTGTCGCCTCCGGTTCGATGCTCAAACAGTGGAACTACGACGGCAGCACCAACCTCCAGTGGCAGTTGGTCGACCTGGGCGGCGGCTATTACCGGCTGGTCAACCGCACCAATGGCATGGTCGCGGACAGTTGGGGCGACAGCAGCAACGGCGCGACCGCGAGGCAGGCGCCGTGGAACGGCGGCAACAACCAGCAGTGGCGGCTGAACAGCGTCGGCAGCGGCCGTTTCCAGATCATCAACCGCGGCACCGGCACCGCACTCGACAGTGGTGGCGACGCCACGGTCGGTTCGAGGGTGAAGCTGTGGGCGCCGGATTCCAGCACCAACCTCCAATGGACCATCGCCGCGGTCTGACCCCGCGACGCCACGGACGGGTCCGGGGGAGAGCGGCTGTCTCGCCCGGGCCCCGGTGGCTGCGCTGTCGCACCGATTGACAGTAGATAGATGGACGCTAATATGCTGGAGCCGGTTCGGCGTGCTCTGGGTTGGCGAGTGGCGGGAGTCTCTGGTGGGTGTTCAACGACGGCGCGGGCTCGCGTCGGCCACGGCCATCGGTGCGGTCGGATCTCTCCTGGTGGCGGGGCTTCTGCCCGCACCGGCCGTCGCCGGCCCGGCGGTCGCCGTCGGGCTCACCCTGTCCGTGGATGTCTCCACCGCCCGGCATGCGATCAGTCCGGATGTCTACGGCATGAACGGCGGTGATCCCGCGCTCGTCGCCGAGCTCGGCATGCCGGTGGCGCGCTGGGGCGGCAACGCGAGCAGCCGCTACAACTTCAGGAACCACACCTACAACACCGGCAGTGACTGGTACTTCGAGAACATCGTGGCCGGGCCGGACAACACGGTCGAGGCGTTCGTCCAGCGCAACCGGGACCGCGGGATCAAGCAGGTGGTCACCGTGCCGTTGATCGGGTGGGTGGCGAAGGACTCGCCCCAGTCACACCCGTTCGCCTGCGGGTTCCCGGCGACCCGCTTCCCGACCCAGGACGCGTTCGACCCGTGGGACCCCAACTGCGGCAACGGCCGGCTCGACGACGCGAACCTCGCCGGTGCGGTACCCACGGACACCTCGATCCCGGCGGACGCGTCGTTCGCGGGTGAGATGGTGTCGCATCTGGTGGACCAGTTCGGCCGGGCAGCGCGGGGCGGTGTGTCGATCTACCAACTCGACAACGAGCCGGTGCTGTGGAGCTCGACGCACCGTGACGTGCACCCCGAGCTCGTGACCTACGACGAACTGGGCAGCAAGGGCACGGCGACCGCTGCGGCGGTCAAGGCCGCTGATCCGAGCGCGGCGGTGCTCGGCCCGTCGGGCTGGGGTTACTGCGAGTGGGTGGCGTCCGGGCTGGACGGGTGCGCCCCGGGTGCGGACGCGGCCGCGCACGGCGGGCTCAACCTGTCCCAGTGGTACCTGAAGAACATGAAGGACTTCAGCGACGCGCACGGCGGCAAGCGCTTCCTCGACTACTTCGACCAGCATTACTACCCGCAGATCAGCGGCGGCAAGGACCCGGAGGCCAACGCGCTGCGGTTGCGGTCCACCCGGTCGCTGTGGGACCCGACGTACGTCGAGGAATCGTGGATCGGCCCCGGCGGTGTCAACGCGCCGCCGCTACAGTTCATCCGCACGATGAAGGCGTGGGTCGCGCAGTACTACCCCGGCACGAAGGTCGCGATCACCGAGTACAACTGGGGCGCGCTGGACGACATCAACGGTGCGCTGGCACAGGCCGACGTACTTGGAATCTTCGGGCGCGAGGGCCTCGACCTGGCCACCATCTGGGGCGAGCCCAAACCGACGGATCCCGGCGCGTACGCGTTCCGGATGTACCGCAACTACGACGGAGCCGGAAGTCGGTTCGGCGACGTGAGCGTATCGGCGGTCAGCAGCGACCAGGGACAACTGGCGGTCTATGGTGCGCAACGCTCGTCCGACAAGGCACTGACCGTCATGGTGATCAACAAGACGGGCGACGATCTGACCTCACGGTTGTCGGTCGCCGGATTCAACGGCAAGGGCAAGGTGCAGCGTTTCACCTACAGTCCCGCCGATCTCACCTCGATCGCGCGTGGGGAGGATCTCCGGGTGAGGGGCGGCAGCGTCACCGCAACGTACCCGGCGAACTCCATCACGCTGCTGGTCCTGCCGAAACACCGACACTGAGCCGAGATCCCCACCCCTGCACGCCGTCCGACAGGCAGGTCTACGCGCACGGAATCGGCTGCACCGTCGAGCCTCGCTCACTGCTGGAAGTACTCCGACATCAGGTGGCTGACCCAGGCCGGCTGCCGGACGTTCTCCGGCAGGAACTCGATCATCGTCGGCTTCAGGTCGATGACGGGGGTGCCCGAGACCGCGTCGAGGCCGACCACCGTCAGTTCGCGGCCGCGCACGGATTCGATCGCGCAGCACGTCACCCCGATGCGGTTCGGTCGACGGGGAGCGCGGCCGGCGAAGATGCCAACGGGCGGTAGGTCGGTGCGGCCGCGACTCGGGCGCGGCTCGCGGAAGTCGTCGTGCTCCGGAAACCGGTCGAAGATGAAGAGCACATCGACGTGGGAGAAGCCCTCCAGCCCCTGCAGGCACGCGTCGCCGAAGCGCTCGTCGATGATGATCGTGCTGCGGACGGCGCCCCAGTGGTCGGTGTGCTGGACCTCCGTCCTGTCGTTTCGGACCGTACCGATCGGGGTGATTTCGAAGCTGGGCATGGAGAGAGGCTGTTCCCTTCGGTGGAGGCGATCCTCGGCCGGAGCGGGTGACCCGTGGTCACGCCCTCTTGGTGAGACCCGCGAACTCCTAGCGACACTAGATTCCGTAGCGACAATAGGCTGCTTCTGACAGGATGTCTAGCATTGCTAGTCGCTGATCGTGCCGTGGGGCGGTCGGTGCTGGGCCAGGGAGGCCTTCCCGACCGGGTTGGATATTGCTGGAAATCAATATAGGCTGCGAACGTTCCCAGCCTGCAACCTCCACTCTGCCCGAGGAGTTGAAACATGTCGCGGCGGCGTTGTCGCCCGGCCACCATGCTGGCCGGCCTGCTCGTTCTAGCGCTGTCTGCGCTCCTGTTGCCACCGACCTCGGTGGCCGGCACGGTCGCGACCGGCACCTTCCACCCGCGCGCGGTGCCGCTCACCGAACTGACCGTGGTGTCGGAGCAGGTGGCCTTCGGGCTGCGGCGTCCGATCGCGATCACCGGGCTGCCGGACGGCCGGATGCTGATCGCGGAGAAGGACGGCACCGTCCGCGCCTACCACCCCGACACCGGCTTGGCGGCCGAACCGGTACTCGACCTGACCGCCCGGATCGACACGTCGGACAACGAGCGCGGCCTCCTCGGCATCACGCCGGCGCCGAACTTCGCCCGGACCGGGATCCTCTACGTGGCCTACACGAGCCTGCCGGCCGGCACGCTGACCCTGGCGCGAGTGCCCATCACCGCTCCTGAACGCTTGCAGGTGCTGCTCACCCAGGAGCACGCCGAGTACGGCAACCACAACGGCGGACAGGTGGCGTTCGGCCGCGACGGCTACCTCTACTGGTCTCTCGGCGACGGCGGCCACGCGAACGACCCGTTCAAGTCCGGTCAGAACCTTGGCACCCTACTCGGCAAGATCGTGCGGATCGACGTCAACCGCACCTGCGGGGCGAAGCCCTACTGCGTGCCCTTCGACAACCCGTTCGTCCGCGCTCCGGGCGCCCGGCCGGAGATCTGGCTCTACGGGCTGCGCAACCCGTGGCGGTTCTCCTTTGACCCGGTCGACGGCTCGCTCTGGATCGGTGACGTCGGCCAGGGCCTGGTCGAGGAGATCAACCACATCCGCCCGTGGCAGGGTGGGGCGAACCTCGGCTGGTCCTGCCGGGAGGGCACCCCGGTCTTCGACCAGCAGCAATGCCGGCCGGGTGTGCGGTACACCGACCCGGTCTTCGAGTACGACCACTACAACGACAACTGCTCGGTGATCGGCGGCGTGGTGTACCGGGGGTTCAAGACCCCCGAGGCGTGGGGTACCTACGTCGCGAGCGACTACTGCTCGACCCGGGTGTTCGCCCTGCGACCCAAGTCCGACGGCAGCTACGAGTCCGCCACGATCGGCAACTTCCCCACCCAACCCACGGCGATCGGCACCGACGTGCACGGCGAGCTGTACGTCCTCAGCGACCTCCCGGGATGGCTGAACCGGGTGCGGTTCGAGCGGGTCCAACCAGCCTCCGGCGGCGGGGCGACGAACCGCTGAACCCCGGGGGCCATCGCACCGCATCCGCGAGACGCGGGGTGGCAGCATGCAGGGCGTACACCACGAAGGCCGTTCACCCCGGTCACCTTGGCGGAGAGACCGCGTGGTGTCAGCTGATGTGCACTGCGACGTACTTCGTCTCGAGGTACTCCTCGATGCCGACCCGTCCGCCCTCGCGACCGTAGCCGCTGGCCTTCACACCCCCGAAGGGCGCGGCGGCGTTCGACAGCACCCCACGGTTGAGGCCAATCATGCCGACCTCCAGGTGTTCGCTGATCCGCACCGCCCGATCGAGGCTACGGGTGAAGAGGTACGCGGCGAGCCCGTACTCCGAGGAGTTGACCGTAGCGGTGACCTCCTCGTCAGTGTCGAAGGTGCTGATCGGCGCGACCGGCCCGAAAATCTCCTCCCGCAGAAGCGTGCTGTCCGGCGGAACGTCAGCGAGCACGGTCGGCTGGTAGAAGTACCCAGGCTGGCTGGGGCTGGCGCCACCGTGCAGGAGGCGGGCACCGTCCCGGATGGCCGTGTCGACCAGGTTGGCAACCTTCGCCACAGCGTTCCGGTCGATCAGCGGACCCAGGTGCACGGACTCGTCCGCGCCGCGACCGACGACGAGGGCGGCGAAGCGTTCGGCGAGTCGGTCGGCGAAGGGTCGTGCCACGGATTGCTGCACGTAGAAACGATTTGCTGCGGTGCACGCCTCACCGTTGTTGCGGAGCTTGGCCTTCATCGCCTCGTCCAGGGCGTGGTCGAGGTCCGCGTCGTCGAAGACAATGAACGGCGCGTTGCCGCCAAGCTCCACCGACACTCGCAGAAGCTGGTGTGCCGCCTGCTCGACGAGCTTCTTCCCGACGGCTGTGGAACCGGTGAAGGAAAGCTTGCGCAGTCGCGGATCGGCGATGAGCGGGGTCGTGAGCTGCTGTGGAGAGGAGGTGGGTAGCACCGAGAGCACGCCGTCGGGCAGTCCCGCGTCCGCCAGGATCTGGGCGAGGGCGAGCATGCTCAGCGGTGTCTGGCTGGCGGGCTTCACGATCATGGTGCAACCTGCGGCCACCGCTGGGCCAATCTTCCGGGTGCCCATCGCGAGCGGGAAGTTCCACGGGGTGATGAACAGGCACGGGCCCACCGGCTGCTTCATCGTCCACAGGCGGGTCTGGCCGTCCGGTGCGATGGCCCAACTGCCCGCGATGCGGACGGCCTCCTCCGAGAACCAGCGGAAGAACTCGGCCGCGTAGAGCACCTCGGACCGGGACTCGCTCAGCGGTTTGCCCATCTCCAGCGTCATCAGCAGGGCGAGCTCGTCGGCCTTGCCGACCATCGCCTCGTACGCCGCGCGCAGAATCTCTCCGCGGCTCCGTGGAGGGGTCACTGCCCAGTCGGCCTGAGTGGCCACCGCGGCGTCGAGGGCCCGGGCCCCGTCGGTCGGCGTCGCGTCGGCGACTTCGGCAATGACGAGCCCGGTAGCTGGGTCCTCCACGGACAGAGTCGCCCCGCCCGAGGCCTCCACCCAGGCGCCGGCCAGGAAAAGACCCTTGTGGATCGTGTCCACCACCGACTGCTCGGCCGGGGCCAGCGGCCCGGCACCCGGCTCAGTCATTCCTCCTCCTTGGCGGCCAGTTCCTCGGCAAGGATCGGCACGGCCGTTGTCGCGGCGTGGAAGCCGATCACGCTGGCTATCTCCATGACCTCGAGGATCTCGCCGGCCGTGGCTCCGTACCCGATTGCGTTCTTCATGTGCAGCTTCAGGCCGGGCACGTACAGGTGCGTGGCGGCGGTGTCGAAGGCGATGTAGACGAACTCCTTGACCTTCGGCTCCAGCGTGCCGTTCTTCCACGGGACGGAGGAGAACTCGGTGTACGCCTCGAACAGTTCCGGGTCGAGTTCGAGCATCTCGTCCCAAAACTCGTGCCAGTACCCGCGATTGGCCGTGAACTCGGCCTTGAGTTGCTTCTGGTGCTCGGTGAGCATCGCGGGTCCGGCACGCAGCCCGGCCTCCTCGAGCACCTCGACCAGCAGCGGCACGCCGATGTTCATGCTATGGATCCCAAGCGTGCTCGTCAGCTCGATAACCTCCATAATCTCTTGGGCTGTCGCACCGTGGGAAAGTGCGGCTCGGATGTGCTCGCGGATGCCGGGTTCGTACAGGTGGGTGGCCGCCGCATCGACGGCGACGTAGATGAGTTCCTTGGTCTTGGCGTCGAGATGGTTCTTCCGCCAGGGTACGGCGGAGAAGTTCAGATAGGCGGCGAGGAAATCGGAGTCAAGGTTGAGAAGGGTCTCCCATACCGGCCCCCAGGTGCCACGCACTTCGATGAACCTGTTTTTGAGCTTTTTCTGTTCAGCGGTGAGCGACATATATTACCAATCCCTTTGCCCGTGCTGTGCGCGAGCGAATAGGCCGTCCGTTCAACGGGCGGGACGGCGCAGATTACTCAAACGACGCGAATATGGTCTGTGCTGCGGAACGGACGTGGTCGGCGCACAGCGCGGAGGCTCGTTCCGCATCATTTGCCTCAATTGATTCGACGACTGCCCGCAGCTCGGCGACGGCCCCTGCCCGGCGTCCGGACTGGGACAGCGACTGCGCCCGCAGGACCTGCACCTGGCTCTGGATGCCTTCCAGCAACTGCTTCAGCACGTCGCTGCGAGCGCCGGCGATGAGGCTGTAATAGAACTTGTCCTTGGCGATCAGGACCTCCACGACCTCTGCCTGGCTCGCAGACACCTCGGCGAAGTGGTCGAACGCCTCGCGCAACCGCTGGACATCCTGGGGGGAGGCACGGTGGACGAACCGCTTCACGATCAGTGACTCGAGCCCTGCTCGGACGTCGTACAGGTCCTCGGCCTCGGATCTCGACAGGGTCCTGACCACTGCCCCCTTCTGGGGAATGGTGATGATCAATCCCTCAGCCTCGAGTTCTCGCAACGCCTCGCGGACGGTGGTCCGGGAAACACCCAGACCCTCCACGAGCTCCCGCTCCACCAGGCGCTGGCCCGGCTTCAGCCTGGCTTCGAGGATGGCTTGCCGCACGGCGTCTGTCACCTGTACCCGCAATGGGGCGGCGGTGCGTTGCACGGACGCCGACGTCCAAGACTGGGCCAGGCTCATGAGTTCCTCTTCAATTGCTCGACGTTTTGTCTGACAGTATTCTAGCCAGGCAGATTTGAGTGGTCGGTGCCGGCGACACACCGAGCCACCTCGGTGTGATCGGCGGCTGGACCCAGTTGCCGGTCAGCGCGAGCCCAATGCTCGATCGCCGCCTCTCCCAGGGTGCTCGCCAGACCGACCTGGCGGGCGAGGTCGGCGGCGATTCGCATGTCCTTGAGCATCAGGCGCAGGGTGAAGCCGGAGTCGTACGTTCCGGGCAGGATGAAGTTGGGCCACTTGTTCTCCGTCGACCCACTGCGTCCGCTGGAACCGTTAATGATCTCAAGCATCACCCTCGGGTCGAGCCCGAACCTCTCGCCGGCGAGGATAGCCTCGCTCGTCACCCACAGGTGAGTCGCCGAGAGCAGGTTGTTCAAAGCCTTCACGGCGTGGCCAGCGCCCACCGGGCCGGCATGCTTGACGGTGCCCATGTGCTCCAGAAGGCCCCGGGCCCGTTCCACCTGGGTGGGTTCGCCCCCGACCATGATGGTGAGCGTGCCCGCCCGGGCTCCCTCGACCCCGCCGGAGACCGGGGCGTCGACGAGATGGACTTCGTCATCCTTGCTGAGGTCGCTGGCCAGTTCCCGGGTCCGTTGGGGTTCGGAGGAACTCATGTCGATCACGAGGGCACCCTGTTCGAGTACGCCCCGGATCTGCGATATCACGGCATCGACCGCTTTGGAGTCAGGAAGCATGAGGATGACGACGTCGCTGCCGGCAGCCGCCTCGGCGGCAGCGGGAAACGTCTGCCCGCCTGCGGTGGTGAACCTCGCGCGTGCCGTCCCAGAGAGGTCGAAGCCCCGGACCGCTACCCCGGCCGCCAGCAGTCGAGATGCCATCGGCAGGCCCATGGCCCCGAGCCCGATGAAGACCACCGACCTGTCACTCATCGCCGCGTAGCTCCTTCAGGACCCGCTCCGCCACGCGGAACGACTCCAGCGCAGCCGGCACCCCGACGTAGATGGCGGCCTGCATGAGGGTCTCCTGAATCTCCTTCTCGGTGATCCCGTTGTTGACCGCACCCCGCACATGGACGCCGAGTTCGTGAGAGCGATTGAGGGCGGTCAGCATCGCCAGGTTCAGCAGGCTCCGGGTCTTACGCTCCAGACCGTCGCTGGACCACACCCCGCCCCAGCAGTACTCGGTGACGAATTCCTGGATGGGCCGCGAAAACTCGGTGACGTTGCCCAGGGACCGGTCGACGTGATCCGCCCCGAGCACCTCCCGTCGCACCTTGAGCCCTTGCTCGTACGACTCCTGGTGGGTGCCGTTCGCCGTCATCTTGTCGTGCTCCCTTCAGTTCAGGCCGAGGAGGTTGCGGTGGTGGGGTAATCACCGTCGGCCACAGGCTCGGCCCACTCGGTCCTGCCGAGCGAGATCGCGGTGTGGGTGAGGAAGGAATCCGGGGCGCCACCGTGCCAGTGGCGCTCCCCGGCAGGAACCCAGACGGTGTCTCCCGCCCGGAGCACCTCGGGTTGCCCACCGGCGGTGCAGATCAGGCCGCGGCCGGCGACAACCTGGAGAATCTGCCCGTGTTCGTGCGTGTGCCAATACGTCCGGGCGCAGGGCGAGAACGTGACCGTATTGATCGTCACGCCATCCGTCGCCGGCATGGTCAGGTAGTTCCACACGCTGCCGGTGAACCTCGAGCCGGGCTTGCCGGCGGTGCCGGCCTGCTCGGCGGCCCTGGTGATCTTCATGCTGCCTCCTTCTGATCGTGCAGGCGGATGCCGCCGGAGACGTCGCCGATGGCGTCCACCACCGTGTTGCTGATCTGCTCCGCGTACCCCAGGGCCTTGGCGAGGCCGAACGCCGCAAGGGGACCGGAGGAGTGCAGGCTCGCCACGCCCAGTCCCGCGACGAGGTCGATGTAGGCCATGACGTCCTTGAGCATCAAGGTGTTCGTCAGGCCGCCCTTGAGATAGTCACCATGGATTATCTTCGGAAAGCGGTTCAGGGTGGCGAAGTTGACGCCGGAGCTGGAGTTGAGGACGTCGAGCAGGACCTGCAGGTCCAGGCCCGCCTTCTTGCCCGCGACCATGACTTCGGCGGTCGCCGACAGCGCGATCGCGTTCAGGAAGTTGTTCAGCAACTTCGCCGCGTGCCCGGCGCCGGTACTCCCGAGATGGAAGATCTTCGCCGCGAGGTGCTCGAGCACGGGCCGTACCTGGTCGAGCGGCTGCTCCTCACCGCCGACCATGAGGGTGAGCTCGCCCTTTTCCGCGGCGGCTGCACCGCCGGAAACGCCGGCATCCACGTAGGCCACCCCCCGCGCTGCGAGGAGGCCGTGAATGTGGCGGGTGGAGGCGGGATCGGAGGTGCTGAGGTCGACGATGATCTGGCCTTCGCGGGCCGCGTGAACCGCCCCATCAGGGCCCAACATGACCGCCTCCACCACCCGGCTGCTGGGCAGCGACAGCAGAACGACTTCGGTGTTGCGGACGACGTCAACGGCAGATGCCGCAGTGTCCGCCCCGGCCGCCGCTATCCGCACCGCCTGGGTGTCGAACCCGAGCACCTCCACGCCGCCCTGAACCAGGCAGCGGGTCATCCGTCCGCCCATGTTGCCTAGGCCGATGAAGCCCACGCGCTGTCCGGTCACTGTTGCACCCCTTGCGTGAAGTCGCCGCCGTACAACGCGCGGTCCAGTGTGGCCGTGTCCCAGGCACCCGCGCCGCTGGACGGTCGGAGCGTGTTCAGCCAGGACGCTCCACCGTCGGCCGACACGACCTGACCGGTCAGGTACGACGCGTCGTCGCTGAGCAGGAAAGCCACCACCGCCGCGATCTCCTCCGGCCGGCCGGCACGCCGCAGCGGGGTGGTCGACGCCCGGCGCACCATGTCGCTCTTGCCACCGACCATCGATCCAGCCGCCCCGAAGAGTTCGGTCGGGACGATGCCCGGCGCCACCGCGTTGACCCGGATGCCCAGCGGGCCACCGTAGACCGCCGCGCCACGCACCAAGCCGACCACGCCGTGCTTGGAGGTCTGGTACGCCAGCAGGTCGGCGCTCCCGCCCAGACTCGCGATTGACGCGGTGACCACTATGTGCCCGACCGAGCGTCGCCGCCGGAACTGGCGGAAGGCGGCCCGGACGCCAAGGAACTGCCCGCGTACGTTCACCGCGCAAACGCGGTCGAAGTCTTCGACGGTCACGTCCGGCAGGGCGGCGAAACTGCCGAAGATGCCGGCGTTGAGGTGGAAGAGGTCCACCCGACCGAACGCCGCCACCGCCTCGGCCATGTACCGCTCGACGTCACTCTCGCTCGAGACGTCGGCGGTGACCGCGATCGCTTCGGTCGGAAGCGATTCCGCCACGTGCCGGGCCGAGTCTCCGTCGATGTCGACGACGACGATCCTCGCACCCTCGGCGGCCAGACGCTCCGCAGAAGCCCGACCGAGGCCCCCAGCGGCGCCGGTCACCAACGCCACCTTCCCGGCAAGCCGGGAGGACTTCCCTGCTGCTCCGTTCCCTTGCACGCCATCTGAAGCCTTGAACGGCCCGTCAGGGGACACAGATCCACCTCATCCGATCGTTCCCACCAAACCTGACAACTCACCCTCGCTGGTTACCGTCAGACGATCCAGCGTGCCCGGGTCGTGGCCGGGTACGAGGATGGCGTCCTCATCCGCGACCATTTGTTTGATCCGGTCGAACCCGGCGTACATCGCCGGCAGGTCACTGACGAAGGCGAAGGGGATATCGCGCTCGATTTCTTCGAAGTAGTGAATCGCGTCGGAGGCGAGGAGGACGATGCCGTCGGCCGTGCTCACCCGTACGATGCACTGGCCCGGGGTGTGTCCACCGACCTCCAGCAGTTCGATGCCCGGGGCGAGTTCCAGTCGACCGTTGAAGGTGCGTGTCCGCCCCTCGTCGCGTGCCTTCACCAGGTCGTCGATCTCCCTGAACTCCACCGAATGTGCGAACTGCTTGCGGAAACGCATCTCGCTGGTCCAGAACTGCAGCTCCGCCTCGGTCAGGACGATGTCGGATTCTGGAAAGAGGTTCAGGTTGCCGATGTGGTCGTAGTGAGCATGGGTGACCACGACGGTTGGCCGCGACTCGCCGCGTACGCCGAGCGCCTCGAAGGCTCGCCAAGGATCGACGAGGAATGTCCTGCCCCGTTTCTCGCCGCCGTCCCGGGAGAAGCCGGTGTCGATCACAAAGGTGCGGTGTTCGTTTCGGACGATCCAAAAGAAGTAGTCCATGTCCAGGTCTTCGTCCGGATGCCCGTAGATCGGGTAGTTGAGGTAGACCTCGCTCTTTCGCGCGGACCGGGTGCCGAACTTGACGACGAGTACCTGGTATCTGTCTGAAGTCATCCGGTTTTCCTAGACACGACGGTCGGCATAGCGCTCACCCTGGTAGGGCCAGGGCTCGGACATGTCGGCGGCGGTGGGGTACCAGCCGTAGAAGACCTCCTTGGATTCGGCGAAGAAGGAGGTGATTCGGCGCTCGATGAGCCACCCGGCGGTGCTCCTGACATACGCCACGTCGTAGGCGCCCGAACTGTTGCGAATCGAGACGCGCCCGTCCACGATCCCGATGGCCCGGTACTGGAAGTGGACCCGACACGAGGCCGTGTCCCCGTCGATGTCGAACCTGGGCGTCATCATGTAGTGGATTCCGTGCCACGGCTGCTCGTTGCAGAACTTCGCGAGGTTCTCACGACCCGCAATGAAGTTGCCCGCCTGGCCGTCCATCACTCGCGCTTGGTAGATGCCTTCCTCGGTGAAGAGGTTGGCCCACTCCTCCCCGTGCCGTCCGTCGTAGGTGGGCGCGTAAGAGCCTTCGATTCGCAACAATGCCAGCGTGTCGGCGGTGAGATCAACTGCCGCTTCCTGCGTCACCTCTGTTGTCCTTCCTGGTAGACGATGTTGACGATTGCGTGTACGTGTCTCGGCCACCGTGGTCAGACCCCGACGGTGCTCCTAAGTTCCTCCATCGACTCACCCGTCACCTCTCCGGTCCCCACGACCTCACCCTTGACCAGGGCCACGTAGCGGCGTGCCAGGCGCGAGACAAGCCTCAGGTTCTGCTCGATCAGGAAGAGCGCCGTCCCTGTTTCGCCGATGGAGGCCAACGCGGCGATGACTTCGTCGATCGCAACCGGGGACAGACCCTCCGTCGGCTCGTCCAGCACGAGCACCCGGGGGTTGGACATCAGTGCCCGGCCGATGGCGAGCATCTGCTGCTGTCCACCGCTGAGCGCATGACCGTTGTAGCGCGCCCGCTCGGCGAGGATGGGGAAGAGCTCGTAGACGGACTGGAGGTTCCACGGCCCCTTCCGGGCATGTGCGGCGCCGAGGAGGAGGTTCTCCTCGACCGTCAGGTTGGAGAGGATGCGCCGGCCCTGCGGACAGAGCGCGATGCCTGCCCGAGACGCGTGGTATGCGCGGGTGGGCCTCAGCGGCTCACCGTCGACGAAGATCGAGCCTTCGACGCGAGGGATCCCGTACAACGCCATCGCGAGGGTGGACTTGCCGGCTCCGTTCCGTCCGACGAGGGCAACCGCTTCACCGCTCTCGATCGACAGGGAGACGTCCCGGAGGACCTGCGCCGGCCCGTAGAACGCCGATACCGTGTCAAGGGCCAGGACCGCGCTCATTCTTCCCTCCCCAGGTAGGCGTCTCGCACACCGTGGTCCTGCCGCACCTCTGCGGGGGACCCGGACATCAGGACGCGGCCCAGGTTGAGAACCGTGATGTCATCGCAGATCTCGAACACCGCATCCACGTCGTGCTCGATGTAGAGCACCGCCATGTCGCGCTCCTGGGCCAGATGTCGGATGAAGCGCGCCAGCTCCAGGCTCTGCGAGCGCGACAGCCCCGCCCCTGGCTCGTCCGCCAGGAGCACCGCCGGCCGGCCCACCAGCGCCATCCCGATGTCGACCCGTCGTTGGTCGCCGTACGAGATCTGTCCGCACCTGCGGTCCAGCAGTGGCTCCAGCCCCAGGGCGACGACGAGCTCGTCGACGCTCTCGTCGCGCAGCGTGTGGCCGACCAGCTCGAAGTGAGCCCGGACGGTGAGGTCGGGAAAGACACTGGTTCGCTGGAACGATCGCGCGATGCCGTGGCGACGCCGCCAGGTGATCGATCGGCCGGCCACGTTCTCCCCGTTGTACATGATCGACGCCTTGCCGCCGCGTCGACGCCCGGAAACCACGTCGACGAACGTCGACTTGCCGGCGCCGTTCGGCCCGATCACTCCGTGGACGCGGCCGCGCTGGAGGTCCAGCCCTACGTCTTCGAGCGCCGTCACACCCTTGAACCGGACGGTGACGTCGCGAACCGTAAGCACCAACTGTTTCTCACCGCCTCAGTTCGTCCTGGCTAGGTCCACCGGTGGTAGGCGGCGTTCTCGGTGTCGGGTCCACTGCTCCTGCAACGATCCGACCACTCCTGCCTTGCCGAAGACCATGACGAGGATGACCGCGATACCGACGTACAGCTGCCATTCGTTTCGACCACCCGAAACGAGCATCGCGTTGCCGAGGGTGTAGATGAGCGCGCCCCACAGCGGACCGGACGCAACCCAGCAGCCACCGATGAAGGACACGATCAGCGCATTGCCCGAGGTGGTCCAGGCGAGGACGTCGAGGGACAGGAAGGAGTTGTAGAGGGCGAAAAGCAGACCCGCGATGCCGGCAACCAACGCCGAAACGAGGTAGGCGGCCAGGACCGGAAGGTAGGTATTGGAGCCGTTGAACCTGACCCGCTCCTCGTTCTCGCGGATCGCCTCGAGGAGCTTCCCGAAGCGGGAGCGTCCGATGAGACCCAGGGCGATGAGGGCCAGCGCCACCACCGCCCAGCAGATGATCCACATGGTGACCGGGTCGGAGAAGTCTCGGGCGGTGAGGCCGAGCAGCGTGCCGTTCATGCGCACCGGCAACCCGTCGTCGCCACCGGTTACCGAGCGGGTCTGGGTGAGCCCTGCGAGCGTGAAGACGAACTGTCCAAACGCCAGGGTGAGCATGGTGAACGCAATGCCGCGGGACCTTACGAGGAGACTGCCCACCGCCAGCGCTACCGCCACCACCACACCGAGCGCCAGCATCAGCGCCGGTACGATCTCGAGGCCCCCGTGCGTGCTGAGCGCCCCGAAGGCGTACGCCGCGCCACCGAAATAGAGCGCGTGCCCCAGGCTGACCATGCCCAGACGCCGGATCAGGAACGCCACGCCCAAACCGAAGACGCCCAGGATCGCAGCGTTGACGAGCAGATGGCGCTGGTACGGGCCGGTCACGACCAGTGGAACGAGAAAGCCGATCGCCACCAGAGCGACGTTCACCACCCACTTCGCCCGAAGGCGCGGCCTGCCCGGTCGGGAATCGGCACCCCCAGAGACCTCTTCCGCCCTGGTACGTGGCCCCATCGAGTCCTCCGACGTCAAGGTCATGTCTCAATCCTTCCTGCGATGCCGCGCGGATGGACGATCAGAACGACGATCATCACCACGTACGGCGTTAGCGCGGACCAGCCGGGGAGGTTCACGTCGCCGGCCACCTGAATGAGGCCGAGCGCGATGGCCGCGATCGCCGCTCCGCCGATGCTTCCCAGGCCACCGACGGTCGTGACGATCAGCGCGATGACGAGGATCCGCGCGCCCATGTCGATGCTCACCGTGGCGTAGGGAGCGACCAGGACCCCGGCCACGCCCGCCAGGCCGAAGCTCACGGCGGCGACGACGGCGTTGAGCCTGTCGGTGTTGACTCCGGCGACGCCGGTCATCTCCAGGTCGCGGCTTGCGGCCCGGACGTGCAGGCCCATCTTCGAATAGCGCAGCCAGGAGGCGATGCCGATCGCCACGGCAAGGCTGAAGATGATGATGAAAAGCCGGTACGACGGGTAGGCGTCACCCAGCACGCTGACGGACCTGTCGAAGGGTGCCGGCGGATCAAGCGCCTTGGGCTGGGTCCCCCAGACGATGACGACGATGTTCTCGATGACCAGCGCGCCGCCGTAGGTGATGATGGCCAACTCGATGGGATCTCGGCTCCGCAGGAACCTGAATGCGCCCCTGTCTACCAGGTAGCCGACCAGCGCCAGGACGATTGGGACCGTCACCAACGCGAGCCAGAACGAGACCGCCGAGCTGAGGGAATAGGCGGTGTAGGCGCTGAACATGTACAGCGCGCCGTGACCAAAGTTGAAGACGCCGCCGAGCCCGAAGATCATCGCGAGGCCGAGTGCGAGGATGAGCAGCAGCGAGCCATAGGCGAGCGCGTTCAGGAGCTGAATTGCCATGAGTGACCTCGCTTGGTAGAAGCCGCTACATCTTGCACTCGGGAGACACGGGCATGGAGACCTTGTCCCGGTCGACGGCTGCCGTGATGTTCCACTTGATTCCGCCGGTGGCATCGTCGCGGACGATCTGACCGAACCAGTTCTCCCGCTGGATCTGGTGGTCCTCCGCGCGCAGCTCGACATTGCCCATGATCGTGTCGCCGCTGAATCCGGTCAGCTGCTTGGCCAGGGTCGTCGCTTCGGTTGAGTCAGCCTCGGCAACAGCGGCCAGCAGCAGTTCCAGTGCGACGAAAGTGTTCGCCTCGATGTAGAACGGCTCGCGCCCGAACTCCTTCTTGAACGCCTCGACGAACTTCTTGTTGCGCTCGTTGTCGAGTGTGGGATCGTAGCCCGGCACACCATAGAGGCCGAGGCCGGCGTCGCCGATGGCGTCGAAGACCAGTACGTCGAAACTGTTGACCCCCACAATGGCGTCGAAGTGGTCGAGCACGCCGTACTGGCTCGCCTGCTTGAAGAAGGTGATGGCGTCGGCGCCGGCGACCCCGGTGAAGAGGCCGGTGGTCCCCTCGTTGAGCAGCTGAGAAATGTAGGACCCGTAGTCGGCATGGGTGAGCGGCGGAAAGTGCCCGGGCGCGACCGTGGTGCCGGGTTGGCTCTCGACGAGGCGCTTGAACGCGTCGTACGCGTCGTGACCGAACGCGTAGTCCGAGCACAACGCACTCCAGCTCTTGATGCCCAGGCCCCGCACGCCATCGGCGAGGGTGTTCAGGTTCATGCTCACGCTGGGCACTGTGCGGAAGTAGAGCGGATTGCAGGTAGCGCCGGTGAGCCCGTCGGCCTGGGCGTCCGGATCGATGAACAGCAGCCCTAGGCGGTCGAGCGACTCCTGGATTGCCGCGGACTGGGCCGACGAGAAGTAGCCGGTCAGGATATCGAACCCGTCCTGGCGCACCGCGCTCTCGACCGCACGGATGGCGTCAGCCGTCTCCCCGTTGTTCGGATAGATCTTGAGCTCGATCTTGCGCCCGTTGGCGCCGCCGGCATCGTTCAGGTACTTCGCGGCGAAGGGTGCCATATCCAGGACCGCGCGACCGTAGATCGCCAGCGCGCCGGAGGTCGCCGAGGTGACCGCGATCCTGATCGGGTCTCCGTCGGAGCCCGACCCGCCGTCGTCGCCTCCGCACCCGGCCAACACGCTCGGCAGAGCCATCATCCCGAGGGCGCCAGCGGATCCCTTGATCATCTGCCGACGCGAGAGCTTCGGATACTGTATTTGAGAGTTCATTGCTACTCCTGATTCGGCTCGACGCCTCCGTCGAGGGCATTGATCGATGTGATTGGTGTCGTTCCGCTTGTGCGGCTCGTAGGCCGCTGCCCCGTTGCCCTGGTGATGCCACCCGTCACCGACGGTTCGAGATCCGATCCGAGATGCCTGCTCAACGGCGACTGTCGGCGGCCCGTGGCGAGAAGGCGATTCCTCGTCCGCGCCACAGTCTCGTCATGACGAAGTACCGCAGATGGGTGCCGGGCCACTGGGTGGCGTTGGCGCCCGACTCCGAGTGGTAGTAGTTCGTGCAGCCGGCCTCCATGGCGCTGGCATCGGTCGCGAGCTTCCGGTCGACCCACCGGATCCACCGGTCCAGCGCTTCGGGGGCTGTGTCGACGGTCGCGGCGCCTCGCTGCACGAGCTTCTTCAGGGCCCAGACCATGACCTCCGCCTGTCGCTCCTCCTGCGCGATGATTGATCCACCGCCGTTCGTGTTGGGGCCGTAGATCAGAAACAGGTTCGGAAAGTTCGGCACCGTCACGCCCAGGTAGGCACGTGGACGGTCTCCCCAATAGTCGTGTAGCCTCACGCCGCCCCGACCTACCACCTCGACGGTGTGCAGATAATCGGTGGTGCGAAAGCCGGTGCTCATCACCAGGACATCGACCTCGTGCTCCGCACCGGCCGCATCGACAACCCCGTTACTCGTCGCCCTGACCACGGGAGCGGCGACGAGCGTGACGTTGTCCCGCATCAGCGCCGGGTAGAAGCTGTCGCTGAGGACCGGCCGTTTGCATCCCCACGGGTAGTTCGGGGTGACCTTCGCGGCGAGCTGCTCGTCCGAAATGGTGCCGCGGATGAAGTCCACCGACTTGGCCCGGGTCTTCGCCTGCGCACGGGACTCGACGTCGAAGCTTCCAAAGCGTTTGTAGTAGTCGTAGAAAATTTTCAGCCGGTGCAGCTTGGCCGCTCCGGGTACGTGGTAGAGCCTGCGCTCGAGCGGCGAGAAGTCCCGGTCGTTTTTGGCGTTGATCCAGCCGGGCTCACGTTGGAAGACGTGGACGTGTTCGGCGATTTTGGCGACTTCGGGGACCACCTGCGCGGCGGTCGACCCCGTGCCGACCACCGCGACCCGCTTGCCCCGGAGATCCACCGAGTGGTCCCAGCGTGCCGTATGGAACATGGGGCCTTCGAACGAGTCCAGCCCGGGCCATTCGGGAAATTTCGGGACGCTCAGGAAGCCGACGGCGGTGACCACGACGTCGTACTCGGCGCTCGCCCCGTCGCTGGTGTGCACCAGGTAGGTGCTGGTGCCCTCCTGCCATTCGACGAGGTCGACCGCGGTGCCGAAGGTGAAGTGAGGGCGCAGGTCGAAGCGATCCAGGATCGCCTCCGTGTAGGCCATGAGCTCGGGCTGTCGGGCATGGGTACGGGTCCAGTCCCAACCCATGAACGAGAAGGAGTAGCTGTGCGACGGGATGTCGACCTCGCAACCAGGGTAGGTGTTGACCCGCCACGTGCCGCCAGCGCCGGCTTCCTTCTCGTAGATCCGGATGTTGGTGAAACCAGCGGTCTTTAGCTTCACCGCCGATCCGATACCGCCGAAGCCTCCGCCGACGATTGCGATGCGAACCTGGTCGCGGCGTCGCTTGCCGGTCATCGGCTGCACCGCCCTGCGGTCCGGGCCTTGCGATCGATGTCGTACGGCTGGTTCTCGCCCACCCTCGTCGGCATTGCGGCGGTCCCTTCAGCGTCGAAGCCAGTCACGGCCCGGGAACGAGTGCTGACGGCGTTTGACGTGCTCTGAGCTCACGCTTCGGCACATCGTATGACAGTCGGACTGTATGTCAATAGAGTCCGTCAGCCGTCTTTCGGTCCGTTGGACGTCCCGAAGCAGGGCCTCTGGCGGTCGGGTTACTCCTGGTCACGGCCTCGATCAGGGTGAGCGGCGGTCAGCGTGCGTCGGTGGCTTGGGCGGCGTGGCAGGACATGGGCGCACGGCGGCGTTTGACGCCGCCGCGGTCCAGACCGACACCACGGGTCAAGCGTTCGCCGGTACGTCGAGGCGCTCCGGAATGAAAGGTAATTTCTGGGACGGGGCCTGGACGCGGGTCTCGCCGTACCGTGGCGGCATGGTCGTAGCTGCCTTCCGCCTCGCCCGAGCCGATCCAGGCGAAGCGCGGTGGCCCGAGCTGGTGCTCACCCTCGACTACGTACGAGTCGCCGACGGAGCCCATCGAGGGCAGGATCCCGTTGTCCTGTAAGCGTTCCGCGAAGCGGAAGGACGTATAGTTCGATCCTTTGTCGCTGTGATGGATCAACTGGCCGTCGCGGACATCGCGGGACCAGATGCCGTATCCGAGGGCGGCGAGGATCAGGTCGGTGTCGCAGCGGTCGGAGGTCTTCCACCTTACGATCCGGCGGGAGAACGCGTCGCGGAACGAGGCGAGCCAGAACACGCCCTCACCGCACGGGATGCGGGTGGCGTCGGCGACCCAGAGCCGCTACGGAGGGCGGCGTCGCGTGCACCATGCCAGCGTATGGATCGCGGGGTTCCGTCTCACGCCCCGGGAAGACGGGACAACCTCGGCCGGATCCGTTCGCCGGACCAGGACCTCGGGTGCCGGTCGTCGGCGCCGGATCACGGTGACGACGAGTACCCGACGTGCACGTTGACGGGGTGCCCGGGGCTCACCTCGGCGAGTACGGCGACGAAGTCCGCCTCCCAGCCCTTGACCGTCTCGGCGTCGAACAGGTCCGTCGAGTACTCGAAGGCCGCCTCGATTCCGTCTTCGCCGGGTAGCAGTACGACGTACAGCTCCGTTCGGGCGACGTCGGTCACCGCCAGGGGCTCGACCTGTGCCGTGACACCGGCCAGGTTCAGCCGCGCAGGTGGATTGGTGACGACGGTGAACAGGATCTGCGGCGTGACCAGGTCGACGCCGAGGGCCTCGGCGACGTCGTGCAACGGAAGCAGATGGTGGTCCACCGCGTCGAAGGTGCGCTCGCCAACCTGGCTGACCAGTTCCTGGAAGGACATGCCGCTGTCCATGGTGAGGCGTACGAGCAGGGCCTCGCCGACCGGGCCCACCACGCGCGCGTGCTCCGGTCGGGTCCGGCTCGCGCTCGACAGCGCCACCACCAGATCCCGCTCCCGGCACATCCGTCCCAGCCAGAGCGCGAAGGCGGCGGTCAGGACGGCAGCCGGAGTGCCGCCGGTCTCCAGCGCCATGTGCCGTACCCGTTGGGCGACCTGCCTCGGCACCCCGAAACGATGCAACGCACCCTGGCCAGACAGCCGTGTGGGCCGGGGACGGTCGTAGGGGAGGGCGACCCGCAGGGACACGCCCGCCAGTCGGGTGCGCCAGTACGCCAGGAGGCGTTCGCGGTCCGCGTCGAGTTGGGCGCCGCGCCACCGGACGTAGTCGGGATAGGAGACCGGGGCGGCCGTTGAGTCCACGCGTCCGGTGCGCCGCGCGGTGTAGCACCTCGACAGCTCGTCCCAGATAACGCCCATCGACCACCCGTCGCAGATCAGGTGATGCAGGACGAGCACCAGTACCCAGCTCCGCTCGTCGAGTCGGGCCAGCCGGGCCCGCCAGAGCGGCGCCCGATCCGGAGGGATGACGGCGTCCACCTCCTGCTGGCACCATTCGTCCAGCCGATCCGGATCGTCGGTCAGGTCGGTGACGGGCAGCAGCCGCACCGCCATCTCGGCGAGAACCTGCTGGTGTACCTCTCCGTCGAGGACGACGAAGCGGGTACGCAGCGCGGCGTGCCGACTCACGAGATCGTTCAGGGCCCGCTCCAGTGCCTGCACCTCCAGGTCCCCCTCGAACCGGATCCGGTGCGCCACGTTGTACACCTGCGGCCGGGGATTGCTGTGGTGGCAGCGCCACGCGCGGCGCTGGGCGCCCGACGCCGGGCCGGTGTCCGGCACGGTCTCTCGGTCGAGCCGGTGCGCCATGGCCCGGACCGTCGGCGCCTGGAACAGGTCGGCGACTCCCAGCTGGACCCCGAGTGCCTCCCGGACCCGATCGACCAGACCGACCGCGGTGAGCGAGTGCCCGCCGAGCGCGAAGAACGACGTGTCGACCGGCACCTGCGACACGCCCAGCTGGGCGCACCACAGGTCGTGCAAGGTCTGCTCCAGCTCGGTCGCGGGTTCGTCGCTCGGACCGTCGTTCCAGCTCGGTTCGGGCAGGCGGCTCCGGTCGAGCTTGCCGCTGGTGTTGACCGGAAGCTCGGCCAGCGGAACCCACGCCGCCGGAATCAGGTACCCGGGCAGGATGCCGGCGAGCTGCCGGGCCAGGTCGGTGCCGGACAGCCTGGTCCCCTCGGTGCCGGACAGCCTGGCCCCCTCGGTGGCGGGCACGACGTACCCGACCAGACAGGTCTCGCCCCGTGGATCGGTGGTCGGCACGACCGCGGCGTCGCGTACCTCGGGGAGGCTGGTCAACGCGCGCAGGGCCTCACCCGGCTCCACCCGGTAACCACGGATCTTGACCTGGTCGTCCGCCCGCCCCAGATATCGCAGCGTGCCGTCGGGTAGCCAGCGGCCCAGGTCGCGGCTGCGGTAGAGCCGGGTGCCCGGCGCAACCGGGTCCGGCACGAACGCCGCCAGGGTCTCGTCCGGCCGGGACAGGTACTCCCGAGCCAGGCCGGCGCCACCCAGAAAGATCTCGCCGATTGCGCCGGCTGGTACCGGCAGCCGCCGCTCGTCGAGCAGTCGGACCAGCACGCCGTCGACCGGGCGGCCGATCGGCGGGTAGTCCCCGGCCGTGGGATCGACGCGTTGGATGGTGGCGATGATGGATGCCTCCGTCGGCCCGTACTCGTTGTAGAGCGCGCACTCCGGGTGGGCGGCGAGGAAACGGCGCAGGGCCGGCGTGAGCCTCAACTCCTCACCGGCGGCGACGATCTCGCGCAGCGACGGCATGCGGGGATCCGTCTCCATCAGATACTTCAACGCCGTGTAGGTCATGAACAGCCGCTGCACCCCCTGCTGACGCACCGTCTGGACGACGGCGGCCGGGTCGTAGCGGATCTCGTCCGTGATGAGCACCAGTGCGGCTCCGGAGGCGAGGGCGGTGAAGATCTCCTGCACGCTGACGTCGAAACTGACCGACACCCACTGCAGGGTCCGCAACGCCGGCCGGTGCCGCAGGTAGTGGGCGACCAGGTTGGCCGGCCCGCGGTGCGGCACGGCCACCCCCTTCGGCCGCCCGGTCGAGCCGGAGGTGTAGATGCAGTACGCCAGGCTCGCCGGGTCGACGGAGGTCGCGGGCGCCCGGTCCGCGCGTGGATCGTCGCCGTCGACCGCCACGATCGGCAGGCCCAGCAGGCTCGCCACCCGCTCGTCGTCGGTGACGAGCAGCCGTGCGCCGCTGTCGCTCACCATGAAGGTCAGCCGGGACTCCGGCAGGGCCGGATCGAGCGGCAGGTAGGCCCCGCCCGCCTTGTGCACCCCGAGCAGGGCCACGATGAGGTCGACGCCCCGGGCCAGGCAGACCGCGACCAGTTGATCCGCCCGTACCCCCCGGTCGTGCAGTCTCCAGGCCAGCGCGTTCGCTCGCCGATCCAGCTCACGATAGGTCAGCCGCACCCCGCCGGCGATCAACGCGACATCGTCCGGCGCGCGGGCGACCTGCTGCTCGACGAGCTGGTGCAGGCCGCTCGGCGGCGCACCGCGCCGTCCGCCGGACCACCGCAGGAGCGCCGCGCGGTCCGCCTCTAACGGCGCGGTCAGCTCGGACAGCGGTGCCGGCGGGGTCGTGGCCGCCCGCCGCAGCACGGCCGTCGTGTACTCGAGCAACCGGCGCACGGTCGCCTCATCCAGAACGTCCCGGTTGTACTCCACGAAGCAGCGGACGCCGTTCGGATAGTGTGTCAGGTAGAGGGTGAGGTCGAGCGGGGCACGCTCACTCGGTACGTCGATGAGGGTGGCACGTACCCGAGGCGGGTCGAAGTCGACGTCGGATGCGTTCTCGTACTCGACCATGACCTGGAACAGCGGGTTGCGGCCCGGGACCCGCTCCGGGTTCACCGCGCCGACCAGCTCGTCGAAGCCGAGACCGGACTGCTCGAAGGCATCCGTGCTGGCATCCCGCACCCGCTGCGCCAGCGTTCCGAGGTCGGGATCGTCGGCGAGGTCGATCCGCAGCGGGACCGAGTCGATGAAGAGGCCGACCAGTTCCTCCGTGCCCGGCGGACGGTTGGTGAGCGCGGTACCGACGACCAGGTCGTCCTGACCGCCGAACCGCCCCAGCACACCGGCGATCGCGCTGAGCAGGGTCATGAACGGGGTCACCCGGTGCTGCCGGCTGAACCGGCGGACGTCCTCGGCAAGGTCGGCGCCCAACTCGTGCGAAAGCGTGGCGCCGCGCATCGACTCCGCCGGAGCGCAGGACCAACCCGTGAGCAGTCGCAGCGGCGGCGCGTCGGCGAGGACCCGTCGCCAGTAGTCGACCGCCCGCGCCTTCGACCCTGCGTCGAGAAGTCGGGTTCGGACGTGGTCCGGGTAGCTCGTCGGCAGCGCCGGCAGCGGATCGGGCCCGGTCGGATCGCTCCGGTAGTAGGCGGCGAGGTCGCGGATGAACACGGCGGTGGAGAACGAGTCGAAGACGATGTGGTGCACGTACAGCACCAACAGATGCCGATCTTCGGCGGTACGCACCAGCCTGGCGCGGAGCAGCGGACCGGTGGCCAGGTCGAAGCCCTCGGCGCGAAGGTCTTCGAGAGCGGCCCGGATCGCTTCGCCGTCCGGCACGCCGGAGCGGTCGACCAGCGGGCAGGGCAGCTCCACCGATGGCAGTACGACCTGCTGGAGTTCGCCGTCGACAGCGCGGAAGACCGTACGCAGTGGCGCGTGCCGCCGAACCACCCTGGCCAGCCCTCGTCGGAGTGCCGCGACGTCGAGCGGGCCGTCCAGCCGTACCGCCTTCGGCTCGTGGTAGTTCGTGCTGCCGGAGTGCAACTGCTCCAGAAACCACATCCCACGCTGCGCCGGTGACGGGGGGTGCGGCTCGCCGGTCCGCTCTCCGGCCGGCCGCGCCGGCTCGGGCGGGGCAACCGGGTGCCGGGATGCCCGCTCCCGCTGCTCGCGACCTCCACCCACGCCGGCCGTGAGGTGCCGGCGGCGGGCGGCGTCGACGATCGGGAGCGAGCTCAGCATCTGCTCGGCGGGCATCCCGAAGTCGACGAAGCAGGCGATCTCGTCGACTCCCAACGCCGAGAGCCGGTCGACGATCGGCGCGACGCTGTCCGGGGTCCCGATCAGCGCACGGCCCTCGCAGTACCGCTGGTAGGCCTGCTCAAGCAGGAACTCGACGTCCTCGGCCGGGGTGTCCTGGTCGATGCGCAGACCGAGGCTGTTGGTGACCTGCCCGAACAGCGACAACGAGGAGCGGAGGTAGGCGCAGAACGGCCCGTACGCCTCGGCCCGGACCCGCGCGAGGTCGGTGCCGAGGTACGTGTGGAGCAACACCACCACCCGCCCGCCCTCGGGCGGGAGGCCGTGCTCGGCTCTGGTCCGCCGGTAGAGCGCGATGTTGTCGGCCAGCTGCTCGATCGACTGCACCATCAGGTTGGTGACCACGCCGAGGTCGGCGGCAGCGGCGGCGCGGTAGCTGTCCGGATTCGACACCACGGCGACGAAGAACGGCGGCATCTCCTGAAGCGGGCGCGGGAAGATCCGTAGGTCGATCCGCTCGCCGCTGCCGGAGTGCGCGGAGACCGCACCGCCGGACCACAGCGTCCGAACCGTCCGCAGATGCTCGTACATCAGCTCCCGGTGTGTGCCGAACGCCTCCGGGTTGAGGGCGAAATCGTTGGCGTGCCAACCGCTCGCCACGCAGAGTCCGACCCGGCCGCCGGAGAGGTTGTCGACCACCGACCATTCCTCGGCGACCCGGACGGGATGGTGCAGCGGCAGCACGACCGAGCCCGCGTTGAGCCGTACCCGGGTGGTCTCCCGGGCCAGGGCGGCGGCCAGTACGACCGGGTTCGGAAACAGTCCGCCGAACGAGTGGAAGTGCCGCTCCGGCAGCCAGATGCCGTGGAAGCCGTTCTGGTCGGCGAAGCGGGCGGCCGCCAGGATGGCGCCGTACTTGTCGTCCTGGTCCTGGTCTGGGTAGTCGCCGAAGAAGTACAGGCTGAAGTCGGCGTGTCCCGGGCGCGCGGAGTCCGCTGCGGTCGGTGCTACCGGCAGCGGAGCCGACGGCGCCGGACGGACGACAGCCGCCGGTGCTTCCGTCTCCGTCGGCGCTTTCCTCTCCGCCGGTGCTTCCGTCTCCGTCTCTGCCGCCGCTGCTCCGGCTCCGTTCCCGGCTCCGTTCCCGGCTCCGGCTCCGGACCGCAGCGTCGCCAACTGGTCCTGTAGCACCGCGGTGACCCGCTCGACGAGCTGGTCGACGACTCGGAGCTGCTCGGCGACGACCCGATCGAGCGGCGGCGATCCGGTCCTGGGCGCCGCCGCGTCGGCCGCCGCGGATCCCGCTGGGACGGGGGCCTCGACCGGCGGCGCAGCCTCTTCGGTCGGGGCTGGCTCCGCCGGAGCAGGCAGGGGAGCGTCGGGAGGGCCGCCCGGGTCGGTTCCCGTCTCCGCCGCGACCAACGCGGCCAGGAGGTGAGGTGTGTCGGCCTCCGCGAACAGCCGCCGGATCGGCACCGGTACGCCGAAGGATCGTCGCAGCTCCTGCGTCAGCCGCAGCAGGCTGAGCGAGTCGGCGCCGAGTTCGAGGAAGGTCGCGTCCGGCCGGACGTCGGCCATCGACGTACCGAGTTGTTGGGCGGTCAGCTCGCGCACCGCCGCCAGAACCGCCCGGAGCCGGTCCGTGGCGGGGACTTCGCCCGCGCCTCCGACGCCGTCCTGTCCGTCGCCGACCGGGTGCACGATCGCCGTCCGCCCGGCGTCGTGAACCTGCACGGTGTCGACCTGCACGGTGTCGACCTGCACGGTGTCGACCTGCACGGTGTCGACCTGCACGGTGTCGACCTGCACGGCGTCGGTCCAGCCGGCCGGACCGGACGGTGCGACGCGGGACGCTGCCTGGTGCGGCTCGTGCTGGAAGGGGTAGCCAGGCAACGGGATGCGCCGCCCGTCGCCCGCCAGGCTCGACCAGTCGAGTGTGCCACCGTGCCGGTAGAGCTCGGCGACCGCCAGCCGGAGGGCACGTCGGGGAGGCACGCCACGGCGTTGGGTTGCCGTCCAGGTCGCCGCCGGCCGGACCCGCCGGCCGATCGCGCTGAGCACGGCGTCCGGACCCAGTTCCAGGAACCGCTGGCAGCCGGCGGCGCAGAGCGCGGTCACCGCGTCGACGAACCGGACCGGCTCGCGCATCTGCCGGCGCAGGTAGTCGACGTCCACCACGGTGCCCGGGTCGAGCAGGGCGCCGGTGAGGGTGCTCGCCACCGGCGTCACTATCGGGGCCAGCGGCACCGCCGCGACCCGCTCCGCGAAATCGTCCAGGATCGGTTCGAGGAGTCCGCTGTGGAATGCGCGGTCGACCGACAGCCGCTGCCAGCCGATGCCACGCCCGTCGAGCCAGTCGGTCGCCTGCCGCACGGCGGCGGCCGTCCCGGTGACGACGTACTCCTCGGGACCGTTGCTGGCGGCCAGTTCGACCGGCAGCTGGGCGAGGACCTCCCGGACGGTCCCCGCGTCGGCGAATAGTCCGATCATGGCGCCGGGTGGCGTCCGCCGTTGCATCAGCCGGCCGCGCGACGACAGCAGCCGTATCCCGTCCGCGACCGTCATCGCGCCGGCAACGCAGAGCGCGGCGTACTCACCGACGCTGTGCCCGAGTACGAAGTCAGGTCGTACCCCGAAGGACCGCCACAGCTCCGCCAGGGCCACCTGGAAGGCGAACAGCGCCGGCTGGGCGATCTCCGTGGTCCAGACCTCCGGCTCCGGGCGCTGCCCGCGCAGCGATGCCAGCAGGCTCCCGGCGCCCTCCTGCCGGTAGGCCCGTTCGCACTCGTCGAGCACGTCCCGGAATCGGGGAAACGCGTCGTAGAGTTCGGCGGCCATGCCCGGGCTGGCCGTGCCCTGTCCGGTGAAAATGAAGGCCAGCGGTCCGGCCCCGCCGTCGGGGATGCTGGCGGCGACGGCCTCCTCCAGCGCGTCGGCCAAGGCGGTCGCGCTGTCCCCGACCACCGCGACCCGGTGCCGGCGATGCTGCCGGCCGAGCGCCAGGGTTGCGACGACGTCCGGGACCGGCAGCTCCGAATCTGCCCGCAGGTGGTCGCGTACCCGACCGGTCAGTTCGGCCAGGGCGGCCGGGTGCGCCGCCGAGAGCGGCAGTACCCCGATCCCGGGCTCCGACCCGGCACGCGGCGGGGCGGATGGGGCCTCCTCGAGGATGACGTGCGCGTTGGTGCCACCCACGCCGAGGGCGGTCACGCCCGCACGCCGTGGGACGCCGTCGGTCTTCCAGTCCCCGGTCGTGGTACCGAGCAGCAACGGGCTGCCGTCGAGCTCCAGATCCGGGTTGGGGCGGTGGAAGTTGGCCAGTGGCACGAGCGTGCGGTGCTTGAGCATGAGTACGGTCTTGAGCAGCCCCGCCATCCCCGCGCAGGTGTCCAGGTGCCCGATGTTCGGCTTGACGGAGCCGACGGTGCAGAAGCCGACCCGGTCGGTGCGGTTGCGCAACGCGCGGGCCGCCGCGCGCAGCTCCACCGGGTCGCCGAGTGGCGTACCGGTGCCGTGGGCTTCGAGGTACGAGATGGTCTCCGCCGGCACGCCGGCCCGGTCGAGAGCCCGTTCGATCACCTCCACCTGGCCGGAGACGCTTGGCGCGGCGAACCCGGCCTTGCTCGCGCCGTCGTTGTTCACCGCCGAGCCCAGGATCACCGCGTGCACGGTGTCACCGTCCGCCAACGCCCGGTCGAGCCGCTTGAGCAGTACGGCGGCGACCCCGTTCCCGCCCACGGTGCCGTCGGCGTCGGCGTCGAACGCCCGGCAGCGGCCGGTGGGGGAGAGGATCGAGCCGGGGTACCGCCGGTAGCCCGTGGTCTGCGGGACGTGGACGGCGGCGGCCCCGGCCAGGGCCAGATCCGCGTCACCGGCCAACAGGGCCTGGACGGCGAGGTGCACCGCGACCAGCGAGGTCGAACAGGCGGTCTGCACGCCGATCGCGGGCCCGGTCAGCCCGAGCCGGTAGGCGACCCGGGTGGCCAGGAAGTCCGGCTGGGTGCCGATCGCCGCCTGCATCGCCGTCACCGGGTCGGCCGGCAGCCGACCGTCCGAAGTGGCCGGAGCGGCGAGGAGGTGGTTCTGATGGGCGTACAGGTTCATCCCGGCACCCGCGAACACCCCGATCCGGTCCGGGCCGGCCGCGCCGGCGTACCCGCCGTGCTCCAGCGCGTGGTGGCAACACTCCAGGAAGAGCCGGTGCCCCGGATCGGTCAGCGCCGCCTCACGGGGGCTGATCCCGAAGAACTCCGCGTCGAAGCCGTCGATCTCGCTGAGCGCGCCGTTGACCGGGATGAAGTCCGGGCGGGTGTGCTCGGCTGTGGGAACGCCGGCCGCCGCGAGTTCGTCGGGGCCGAATCGGCGGACACTGCCCACTCCCTCGACAAGGTTGGCCCAGAAGTCGGCCAGGGTGTCGGCGCCGGGGAAACGGGCCGCCATGCCGATGATGGCGATCCGGTTTCCGGTCGCCGGGTCGGCGGTCGGTGGGGTACGCCGGGCCGGCGTCTCCGGCAGGGCACAGAGGTGCTCGGTGAGCGCGGCCACCGAGGGGTACTCGAACATTGCCGAGCGGTCGAAGCGTACGCCCAGCTCGCGGCGGAGCTCCGCGTGCAGCCGGACGATGGTCACCGAATCGATGCCCAACTCGTAGAAGCGGGCCTGTTCGTCGACGTCGGCGCCGAGTACCGCCCGGAACACCGACCGCACCGTCTCGGGTCGCGGGGGCCGGCCGACCCGCGCCGCCGACCGGCCCGGGTCGGGCCCGGCGGACGGCAAGGTGGCGGGCAGCTCACCGCGGAGCAGCCGCTGGCGCAGGGCGGCACGCTGGATCTTGCCACTCGCGGTCCTCGGGAACTCGGCCCGGGGCAGCGCGACCACCCTGGCGATCAGCCGCAGCCGGCTGAACAGCGCCTCCTGGATGGCGCGGCCGAGGCCGGCGGCGTCGACGCCCGGCTCGGTGCCGAAGAGCACCGTCAGCGCCTCCGAGCCGGTGGCGTCATCCGGTACGCCGCAGGCCACCACCGGACCCGGCAGCACGCCGGCCACCGTCTCGACCACGCCTTCGATCTCGTGAGCGTAGTGGTTCTGTCCGTTCAGGACGATTCGGTCGCTTTCCCGCCCGACGATGGCGATCTGGCCATCCCGGCCGAACGCCAGGTCGCGGGTGTTGAACCAGGCGGTCGGGGTGGCGTCGTCACACCTGGTGAAGGCGGCCGCGTCGGCCTCCGGATTCGCGAAGTACCCCGCTGTCACCCGGGCGGACCGGACCTGCAACCGGCCGATCCGGCCCTCCGGCAGTACCTCGTCGTCGGCGTCGACGACCCGCAGCGCGGCGCCCGGTGCGGGCCGGCCGACCGCCACGAAGCTCGCCGTGTCGGCCGGGTCGCCGGCCTCGTCCACCCACTGGAGGTCGCCGTCGAGGCTCGACGCGCGTGCCCGGTACACGTTGGGCGCCAGCCCGGGGCGGGCGAAGGTGATCGCGGTAACGGTCTCCGTCATGCCCCAGACCGGCACGAACGCCTCGGGGCGGATCCCGAACGCCGAGGTGGCGCTCAGGAACTCGGCCATGACCGGCACGGTGATCTGTTCGCCACCGCTGACCAGGGTGCGTACGCAGGAGAGGTCCCAGCTCCGGCCGTCGGCCTGCGCCAACGCCTGGTTGACCAACTGGTAGCCGAAGTTCGGCGCCCAGGTGTGGTTGGCGCGGTAGCGAGCGATCAGATCCAACCAGCGGGTCGGGTCCGCCAGGACCAGGTCGGTCCGGGCGTGCACGTTGGTACAGCCGACGAAGACTCCGAGCACGTGATAGAGGAGGAACGCCCCGCTGTGGTCGACCGGCATCCAGTTCAACATGGTGTCGCCGGGCCTGATCGGCATCATCGTCGGTGTTCCGGCGGCGAACTCCAGCATCCCGCGCTGGGTCAGTTGGATGAGCTTCGGCCTGCCGGTACTGCCCGAGGACGCCATGAGCATCGCGACGTCGTCCGGCTCCGGGCGGTGCAGGTCGGTGGCGGGCGGCTCGGTGGCGTACCCGGTGACGTCGGCGGTTCGGAACTCGTCGACGAGCGCCGCCGGGTCGGCCCCGCCGCAGAGCACCATGGCCCCTTCGAGCTGCCGAACCGCCTGCCGCAGCCGGTCCCGGGTCGCGACGTCCGCCGCTCCTTGGTGCGGCGGGACCATCAGCAGCGGACGGATGCCGCCCAGCACGCAGGCCCAGAACGCGCGGAAGAAGTCCGCCGCCCGTTCCGGACCGTAGAGCACGACGTGCTCACCGGCGTGTAGCCCCTCGCGCCGCAGCCCGGTCAGCAGCCGTCGGGACTGGTCGAGCAACTCGGGATAGGACACGACGGTGTCGACGCCCATCTCGGTGGTGGTGACCAGTCCGGCCCCGGGGTGGCGGTCGGCCGCGTGTAGCAGCGCCTCGGTCAGATTGCGTGGATGATCCGCCACGAACTCCAACGGCGTACCCGTATAAGACGCCAGTCGATCCACCTGTCCCCCTTCTTCTTCGGCACTGTCTGCGGTCAGGTCTCTGCGGCGGTCGGCAGACGTCGACGAGCCGGGCGCAGTGTCAGGAACGCCACCATCACGGCGATGAGCACGCCGTGGAAGAGGCCGACCACCGGCAGCGCGGCCATCTGCTCCAGCAGGAGCGCGCTGGAGAGCATGCCGACGGCCATTCCCAGCGTCTCCGCCGTTGCGGACATCCCGAAGAGCAGGCCCCGGGTGTCGTCGGAACCGACCTGCAACCGGGTGACGTACGCCAGCTCGGCGAGACCGTCCGCGAGCCCGGCGACCAGCGCCACCATCACCAGTGCGGGCAGTGGCAGGCCGGCGAAGACCGCCACGAACGCCAGCGAGGCCAGGCAGACCGCGCCGGCGAAAGCACGCTCGTCCAGGTGGCGACCGCCGCGTTTGAGCCACCGGGCGACGGCCTGGTAGGCGGCCATGCTGCCCATCGCCCAGGCGGCCCAGAATCCACTCAGCAGCGCCGCGGGATTCTCCGGGCTGGCGGTCTGGGCGAACGCCGGCAGGGCAACGTTGTGGGATGCTCCGCCCAACGCCTCCATCCCCCGTAGCCCCAGCAGGCCGACAAGCACCGGCGAGGCCATCCGCAGCAACCGCAGCCGGTGCAACATCGACAACCCTACCGGCTCGTCCGACGACACGACGCCGCCGTCAGCGCCGCCGTCGGTGCCGCGGAACGACAGCGGCAGCCACGCCAGCACGAGCGCCGAGACGAGGAAACTGCCGGCGTTGATCCCGAACGCGGGCATGAAGCCGAACCCGCCGATCAACGGGCCGGCCGACGCGAAGCCGAGCACCATGGCGAAGGACTTCCCCGTCACCAGGTAGCCGTTTCCGCGCAACCGATCGGCTGAGCCGACGAGATTCGGCACGCTGGTCCGCAGGGCAACCGTGAAGAAGGTGTTTCCCGCACCGAGCGCCACCGCCACCACCCAGAGCAGATCCGGGTGTCGCGACGCCGGGGTCACCAGCAGCGTGACCATCGCGAGTGCCTGCGTGACGTCGCTCGCGATCATGACAAACCGGCGCTCGAAGCGGACGACGACCCATCCGGCCACCGGACCGGCGAGGAAGCCGGCGGTGATGCGGGCAGCCATCAGGAGTCCGGTCTGCAGCGCGCTGGCGGTCAGCTGGAACACGTACAGGTTGATCGCCACGAGGTTCAGGAACGTCCCGGCCGTCGACACCGTGTAGCCGGCCACCAGGGCACCGAACAACCGAAGATCGCGGCGGCCGCTCACCGAGGTATCCGGCGTCTGGGTCCACCGTGTCCGGCCGCAGCGCCCGCGACCGATCCCACGCTCGCCACGTCGTCCAGGGCGCGGCACCTCGTCACCACGACCAGCCCTTGTCGAGCCCGATCATGTCTCCGTTCGACACCCAACCCCCTGCAACCACATCGTCGCGTAGCCGGTGCACATCCCGGAGGAGAGATACCGTACCCGGAATGCGGGCGCGGGGTGGGTCACCCCGGGGTGCGGTGCCGAGGCCGCCCCGGACCACTGTCCATACCGGACATGGTTCGGGTGCCTGCGTCGATGGTTGGCGGTCGCCGAACCGGATGCCGTGTTGAGGGGATGGCCTGCCGCGGCTGCGCCGTACTCCGGACCTCGGACCGGGTTAGCGCGGGCGGCCGCGAGGCGTCCCGCAACCGCGGCTGGTCGTACGACGTCCTCCTACATCCAGCGGACGGTCTTCCGCGGGCGGACCCGGCCAGGGAGATCGCCCGCGAGTCGCCAGCGATTGAGCACGGACGGACGGTGTCTATCGTCGCGGGTCGAAGGGCGCGAGTTCCGCCGGTGTCTCGCCCTTCACCACCGTCTGTGCGAGCAACTGGCCGGTGATCGGGCCGAGCGCTATGCCCCACATGCCATGCCCGCCAGCCATGAACACCTGCGGGGAGGCGGTGGCGCCGATCAGGGGCAGGCCGTCGGGCGTGCACGGTCGGGAGCCCACCCACTCCTCCCGACGGTCGTCGAGGTCCACACCGGCCAGGAAGGGGCGTACGGCCTCCACGATCGCGGTGATCCGCCTGGGGTCGAGCGGGTCACCGGGCCGGCGGAACTCCATCATCCCGGCCACCCGCAGCCGGTCGCCCAGCGGTGTCAACGCCACCCGCTGCTGCGGGAAGTACAGCGGACCGGCGGGCATGCGCTCGACCGGCACGCTGAAGCTGTAACCGCGGCCGGCCTGGACCGGCTGGCGTACCCCCAGAGGTTTCGCCAGCTCGCCCAGCCTGGCGCCGGTGGCCACCACCACGGCGTCGTGCCGTCGCTGCGCACCGCCGCGAACGACCAGGGAGACGCGGCCCGCCGTCGGATGCACGCCGGCCACCTCGACGCCCTCGGCGATCTCGCCACCGCGCTCCTGCACCGCCGCGGCCAGCGCGGCGACGAACTGTGGCGGGTTCAGGAAGCGCTGCCCGTCGATCCTGACCGCGCCGTGGACCCGCTCGGTCAGGACCGGCTCCAGCGTCCGCACCGCCGGTCCGGCCACCGGTTGGAAGCTCACGTCCTGGCCCATGCCGCGAATCTCGGACAGCTCGGTCAGCAGTGCCCGGGCGTCGCGTTCGCGCGGGAAACAGGCGAGGAAGGGCTCGGCCGCCCGGACCGGTGCGGTCACGCCGCCGGCGGCGAGTACGTCGAATGCCTCCAACGCACGATCGTTGAGGGGCACGTACCCGGCCATGCCGCGCCGCCACCGCCGGGTGGTGCTGTGCGTCACGAAGGAGGTGAGGAACCGCAGCAACTGCCAGTCGGCGCGCAACGGCAGGTAAACCGGCGAACGCGGGCTCAGGACCGCGCGCAGGCCGTACCGCAGGACCGCGGGCTCGGGCAGCGGTGCGGTCAGCCCCGGAGTCAGCCATCCAGCGTTGCCCCACGAGGCGCCCGCTCCGACGTGGTCCCGCTCGTACACGGTGACCCGCACCCCGGCGTCCTGCAGGAACCACGCCGTGCACAGGCCCACCATCCCGCCGCCGATGACGGCGACGTCCTCGGGCGGGCGGCGCAGGAGCGCGGAGCCGTGCTGGTGAGGCGTGGACGGCATGCCGCCCTCCTTTCGTCAAGAACCCTTCAACGATGCCCGAGCCGGCGTGATGGCGGGCAGGGCGCGACACGGCGGAAACAGGCCCGGCAGATTGCCGACGACCGGCAACCACCCGCCCCGGAGGTGGCCGGCGGGGCGGTGTCGCCGTCCGCCGATCGTCCCCGACGCCTCCCGCCGGCAGGGTGAACCGGGCACTGCCGCAGACCCGTCGCCCGGTCGTGCCGCAGCGGCGCGGAAGCCGGGGCGTGAAGCCGGGGCGTGTTGTCAGATGAGCCCGTGTGCCAGCATCGCCTCCGCGACGCTGCGGAAGCCGTCGATGTTGGCGCCGACGACGTAGTTTCCCGGCATGCCGTACTCGTCGGCCGTCGTGTAGCAACGGTGGTGGATGTCGCGCATGATGTCGCGCAGCCGCTGCTCGGAGTGCTCGAAGGTCCAGGAGTCCCGGCTGGCGTTCTGCTGCATCTCCAGCGCGCTGGCGGCCACACCGCCGGCGTTGGCCGCCTTGCCCGGCGCGAACCTCACACCCGCCTCGGCGAAGGCGCGGATCGCCTCCGGCCTGGCGGGCATGTTGGCGCCCTCCACCACGACGATGCATCCCCCCTTGATCAGCGCTGCGGCCTCCGCGGCGCCGATCTCGTTCTGCGTCGCACACGGCAACGCGACCTGGCACGGCACCTCCCAGACCGAGCGATCGGTGGCGAAGTGCGCGTTCGGCCGCTCGTCGACGTAGGCGTCGATCCGGGACCGGCGGACCTCTTTGAGGTCCTTGAGCAGGTCGACGTCGATGCCCTTGTCGTCGCGGATGTAGCCGGAGGAGTCCGAGCAGGCTACGACGATGCCGCCAAGCTGGTGGACCTTCTCAATGGCATAGATCGCGACGTTGCCCGAGCCGGACACCACCACCCGCTTGCCGTCGAGGCCGTCACCGGCGGCGCGCAGCATCTCCTCGGCGAAGAATCCCGCCCCGTATCCCGTTGCCTCACGCCGCACCTGGGCGCCGCCGTAACTCAGCGCCTTACCGGTCAGCACACCCGACTCGTACCGGTTCGTGATTCGTTTGTACTGCCCGAACATGTAGCCGATCTCCCGGCCGCCCACCCCGATGTCCCCCGCCGGCACGTCGGTGTACTCGCCGATGTGCCGGTACAGCTCGGTGATGAAGGACTGACAGAACCGCATCACCTCCCGGTCCGACCGGCCCTTCGGGTCGAAGTCCGAGCCGCCCTTGCCGCCGCCGATCGGCATGCCGGTCAGCGCGTTCTTGAACACCTGCTCGAAGCCCAGGAACTTGACGATGCCCAGGTACACCGAGGGATGGAAGCGCAGCCCACCCTTGTACGGCCCCAGCGCGCTGTTGAACTCCACCCGGAAGCCCCGGTTGATGTGCACGTTGCCGTGGTCGTCCTCCCACGGCACCCGGAAGATGATCTGTCGCTCCGGCTCACAGATCCGCTCGATGATCTTCGCATGGGTGTACTCCGGGTGCCGGTGCAGTACCGGGACAACGCTCTCCAGAACCTCGCGTACCGCCTGGTGGAACTCCCGCTCGCCCGGGTTGCGGTGCACCACGGTGTCGAAGATGAGGTTGATCTTGTCGTGCGCGCTCAATGCGGTCCTCTCGCGTGGGTTCGACCAGGACCCGAAAGGGGTCGAAATTCGCCCATCACCGCCGGATCCGCCCACGCCGTTGTGGACCAGGGTTCCGTCACCGGTACTCAGCCGACCTGCTCCGGCTGCCCGTCGCTCGATCTTCCCTGATGGTGCGCCCATCGCAAAGCGGTTCGGCTGCGGCGATCGTCACGGCCGTCACCAGGTCATTGTCCTGGCCGTGGTCGGGTCCTCGTCCCGGCCGTGGTCGGGTCCTCGTCCCGGCCGTGGCCGGGTCCGGCCGGTTCCCGGCCCGGAACGCGTACCCAGAGCCGTGCCGCCCGACGGGTGTCGCCAAGCGATCACCGGCGGGGTGGGGGCGAGCGGGTACCGGCCGGCGCCGTGGCACCGACGGGCGTCAGCTACAGGCGGTGCCGTTGAGGGCGAAGCCGCTCGGAGCGGCGCTGTTGCCGCTGTGGCTGGCCTGGAAGCCGATGCTGGTCGAGCCGCCCGGTGGGATGGAGGCGTTGTAGCTGACGTTCGTCGCGGTGACCTGGCCACCGGTTGGTGAGTACGTGGCGTTCCAGCCGGAGGTGATGGTCTGCCCGGAGCCGAGGGCGAAGCTCAGCGACCACCCGTTGATGGCGCCCGTGCCGGTGTTGGTGATGGTGATGTTGGCGGTCAGGCCGGTGTTCCATGCGTTGACCGAACTGGTCACCCGGCAGCTACCGGAGTCGGTGGGCGGGGTGGTGGGCGGGGCCGTCGGGGGAGTGGTGGGCGGCGTGGTGGGCGAGCCGGTGGTCGGCGTGGTCGGCGGGGTGGTGGCGGTGGGCCCCTCGCTGACGGTGATCGTCGAGATGCTCCGGGCGGGGATGTCGACGGTCACCTGTCCGCCACTCACGTTCGCCGGTCGTGACTCCGCGCTCAGGGTTTGTGAGGTGACGGAGTATTCGGCCGCCGAGATGTTCTGCGGGACCTGGACGACGGCGTCGTCCACCGCGCTGTTCGAGCGGTTGAGGATCACCAGCTTGACCTTGCCCTGGCCCTGGTAGGCCGTGACCTCCAGCGAGGAGGCACGGGAACCCTTCGAGAGGGCGACCCGCCGGTCGCCGGGCCGGACGTACTTCGAGTACTGCGAGAATGCGTGGCCGCGCTTGAGGACCGCGCCCCTCGTGGTCCCGTACTGCGACTCGCCGTCACCGATGAACGAGTAGAAGCGGCGGCCGTACCACCAGATGTACGCGCTCCAGCCGGACTCCATCGACCGGTGCACGGTCCGCATGATGTCGTCGAGGGTCTCGTTCCAGACAGCCGCGTTGCTGGGGTTTCCCCAGATGTTCGAACCGGCGCCGTCGGCGGCGTGCAGGTTCCACTCGGTCATCCACTGGTTCTTGCCGTACTGGTTCGCGAGCGGGTAGGCGGAGAGGTTTCCGCTGTTCTCGGTGTCGTACAGGTGCCCGCCGACGTAGCCGATGTTGTCCCGTGCGGCGGCGTCCTGCAGCGTGGGGTCGGTGTACTGGCGGTTGAATCTCAGGGATTCGGCAACCAGGAGCTCCGTGTCCCTGATCCTGTCGCCCTGGTCGCGGACGAAGTTCCGCAACTCGGTGCCGGTCCAGTCCATCGAATCGTAGTCGGGGTGCCAGTCCGGCTCGTTCTGGACGGAGGTCACGTCGATCGTGACGCCCTGGCCCTTCATGTACTGCACGAAGCTGTTCAGGTGCTCGGCGTAGTCGTCGTAGTAGTCGGCCTTGAGTTTGCCGCCGCCGACCCTGCTGTTGTTCGTCTTGAAGTGGGCGGGGGCGGTCCAGGGCGAAGCGAGGATCTTGACGTCGGAGCCGTAGGACTGCGCCGTCCTGAGGCTGCTCACCGGCCAGCTCCACTCGCTCGACGTCGGCGACACCACGGTCCGTACGATCGACAGGCCGAGCTGCCCCCTGCCCATCCCGACGAGCGTCTGGGTCTCGCTGGTCGTCCACTGGTCGCCGCCACTACTGAAGATCGGGGTCGCCGCCCCGAACCCGTCGATCGTCTGGTACGACGAGGCGGTGTTGACGGTGATGTCAGGCGTCGCGGCCAGCAGGGGTGGGGCGGTCAGGACTCCCGCCACGGTGACCACCGCGGTCGACGCGGCCACCAACAGGATCTGCGACTTCTTCACGGTCCACTCCATCAGCTCGTGGGACCACGGCCCTGTGAGGGATCGAGGGGCAGGGCGCGCTCCTGGTCGCCGCCGGCGCCGGACAGGTATAGCTGGCAGTCTATGTGATCGATAACATAGCCCTTCGCCGCGTCCCGTGCAACGACCGTGCCAGATGTGCTCCGGAAAGGCGGCGTGGGTCGACCCCGTGTCCGGTGAGTGGGCGGTTCGGCTTGCGGGCCGGGACGGCGGGTTGGTGCACTGCGACGATGACGATCGACGAGGCCGCGCGGCGGCTGCTGCACGCGTACGCGACCCGGCGGGCGATCGAGCCGATCTCGGCCGGTCCGGTCGCGTTGACCGTCGACGACGCGTACGCGATCCAGCTGGCCCAGGTGCGGCGGTGGCGGCGGGACGGCCGGGCGCTGCGGGGGCACAAGATCGGGCTGACCTCGATGGCGATGCAGGAGCAGCTCGGCATCGACCAGCCCGACTACGGCCACCTCTTCGCGGACATGTTCTTCCCGCCGGACGAGCCGATCCCGCTGAACCGGTTTCTCCAGCCCCGCGCCGAGCCGGAGTTCGCGTTCGTGCTGGCCGACGACCTTGCCGGTCCGGGGCTGACCCGCCGGGACGTTCTCGCCGCGGTCGGCTCGGTCCACCCGGCGCTGGAGATCATCGACTCTCGGATCGTGGACTGGCGGATCGGCCTGGTGGACACCATCGCCGACAACGCCTCGTCCGGCGGGGTCGTGCTGGGGCCGGACCCCCTGCCGGTGGCCGCGGCCGATCTCGCCACCGCGCCGTGTGCGTTCCTGGTCGACGGGGAGGTCGTGGCGACCGGCGTGGGCGCGGACGTCCGGGACGCCCCGCTCGGCGCCCTGCTCTGGCTGGCGAACCGGCTGGGTGAGCTCGGCCAGCGACTTGAGGCGGGCCAGGTGGTTCTCTCCGGCTCGCTCACCAGAGCGATTCCCATCGATTCCGGCAACATCGTGGTGGCAGATTTTCCGGGCCTCGGAAGCGTCCGTGCGGAGTTTGTCCGACGCTGAATCGACAGGTTGTGTCGATTCATTTCCTCACCGGCGTCCGGGGCTGATCGCCCCGGTTGACGCATTCGTTCCGAGCCGTTCCGATAGTCGATCCGTGGCGTCTGTCGAACATGGCGATACGTACGTAACGTCAATTGCACATTACGCACGGTAACTCACGTATCGTGGCCCCGTCCCGGTCGTCCGGGGAGGTCATGGCCGGGCTGACCAGCGGCGGATGCGGCCTGACGGCTACCGCCGGGTCCTCGGGTCCCGGCGGGCCGCCGCTCCTGCCCACCGGGTCTGTTCCGCTCAGTGGTATGGCGCTCTTGCCTGTGATCGGTGTTACCGTGTTGGCTTCCTCACCTATCGCACGGCCAAAGGCAACGGGGCCTGAGAACGATGTCGTTGGTCGCGTTGCCGACATCTTCTGTGGTGAATTCAGACGTGTTGTTGAGCGGTGAAAGAGGGCCGGCAGTGAAGACCAGACGCAAAATTTTTATGGCCGCCGTGGCGGCTTCCCTCATGCTGGGCGCGTCAGCCTGTGGGGGTGGCGACGACGCGGACTCGGGCGACGGTCTTGGCACCGTCAAGGTGGCCGTGGGCATCCGGCAGACGTTCGAGTTCCTTCCCGCCGAGTACGGCAAGGAGCTCGGCGTGTGGCGCAAGCGCGGCCTCGAGGTGGAGAACGTCTACGTGCAGGGCAGCGGGCAGGTCTCCCAGGCGATGGCCTCGGGGCAGGCGGAGCTGGGCCTGACGGCGGGCGCCTCCGGGGTGGACGCCATCCTCAGCGGAGTGCCGTCCAAGATCGTTGGGCTGATCGGCAAGGACTTCAAGATGATGCTGGTCGTCGTGCCGAAGGACTCGCCGATCACCGACATCAACGGGCTCCGGGGCAAGACGATCGGGGTCTCCGCCGCGGGTTCGCTGACCGACTACCTGGCTAAGAACATCGCGCTGCACCAGGGCTGGCCGGAGAGCGACATCAAGCGGGCCAACATCGGCGGCCTGAACGAGCAACTCGCGGCTCTGGAGTCCGGGGCCACCGACGCGTTCGTCTGGTCTGCCGAGGCCGGCTTCGCGCTCGAGGAGCAGGGCAAGGGCCGGGTGCTGTTCGACTTCGGCGAGGTGGTCAAGGACAACGTCTTCGAAATCATCGTGGCCGGCGACAGCGCGATCTCGGACCGTGAGGACGCGATGCGGGCGTACCTCGAAGGCTGGTACGAGACGGTCAACCACATGAAGGCCAACCGCGACGAGACGATCGCGTTCATGGTCAAGACGTTCGAGGTCACCGAGGGGGTGGCGAGCAAGACCTACGACCACGACATGGCGAACCTCTCGCTCGACGGGACGATTCCCGAGCTCAACCTCAACGGGCTGGCCACCTCGGTGGTGGAACAGGGGATCACCGACAAGAAACCCGCCGTCGAGACGTTCTGGGACGACCGGTTCGTCCCGGTCGCGGCGGCGGGATGAGCACCGACCAAACGGCGCCTCCGGTAACCGGCATCGCGGTCCACGACCGCGGTGCCGGCTCCGCGCCCCGGCGGCGGCCACTCTCCGGAACCAGGCTGGGCGTCATCGCGGTGCTGGTGGTCTGGTTGGGCGCCTGGGAGCTGACCGTACGCCTGGGGCTGATCAGCTCGACCTTCGCCGCGGCGCCGAGCGAGATCGCGGTCGCGATGGTCGACCTCGCGGGGAACGCCGGAGTGCGGGCGGCGTTCGTCGGTGCGATCGGCATGTTCCTCGTGTCGTTCGCGATCGCCGCGGTGACCGGCGTGCTCGCCGGGGTGGCGATGGGGCTCTCCAAGATCGTCTATCGGGTCTTCCATCCGGTCGTCCTCGGGCTCTTCTCCACCCCAAAGATGATCTTCATTCCGATCTTCATCCTGGTGGCCGGCTTCGGGGTGGTCTCGAAGATCTCCTACGGCGCCGTCTCCGGGTTCTTTCCGGTCGCGGTGACGGTCACCGCCGGGGTACGGATGGTCGACCGCCGGCTGCTGCTCGCCGCACGGTCGATGGGGGCCTCGCGGCTCCAGGCGCTGCGCGGCGTCGTGGTGCCGGGCTCGCTGCCGGCGGTCATGGCGGCGCTCTGGTACGGCATGAAGCACGCCCTGCTCGGCGTCCTGATCATGGAACTGTTCGCGTCACAGGAGGGTATCGGCCACTACATCGGCCTCTACACCTCCACCTTCCGCACCGACCGGGTCTTCGCCCTCGTCCTCGGCCTGGCGATCTTCGCCATCCTGCTGGGTTCGCTGTGGCGTTGGCAGGAGAAGCGGCTGAGCCGATGGAGAGGAAGCCATGGCTGAAACGACCAGCGCGGCGACACTGACCGCGACCGACGTGACGATGGCCTACCAGACCCAGCGCGGGCACACCGTCCTCGCGCTCGACCGGGTGAGCCTGGACGTACGCCGGGGCGAGTTCGTCAGCCTGATCGGTCCGAGCGGCTGCGGCAAGTCCACCCTGCTCTACATCCTCGGCGGACTGCGCCGACAGAGCTCCGGCGAGATCGTACTCGACGGTCAGCGGGTGACCGGCCCGACGCCGCGGAAGGTGGGCTTCGTCTTCCAGGACTACACGCTCTTCCCCTGGCGCACGATCATCTCCAACGTCGAGGTCGGGCTGGAGTTCCGCGGCATCGGCAAGCGGGAGCGGCGGGAACGGGCCGAGCACAACCTCGATCTGGTGGGGCTCGGGGCGTTCGCGAACGCCTACCCGAGCGAGCTCTCCGGCGGCATGCAGCAGCGGGTGGCGATCGCCCGCGCGCTCTCGATGGACCCGGAGATCCTGCTGATGGACGAGCCGTTCGGCGCGCTCGACGAGCAGACCCGGACGGTGCTCGGCGAGGAACTGGCACGCATCCTGGAGAAGACCGGCAAGACCATCGTGTTCGTCACGCACAGCCTGAGCGAGGCGGTGTTCCTCTCCGACCGGGTGGTGGTGATGTCGGCCCGGCCCGGCCGGATCAAGGAGATCCTCACCGTGGACGAACCGCGGCCGCGCCAGCCCGACTTCTCCACCTCGCGCAGCTTCACCGACCTGCGCAACGGCCTCTTCGAGCTGCTGCACGAGGAGGTACGGGCGGCAACGCTCGCCGAGATGAGCGGCGCCGGTGGGGACGGCCGGCGTGGCTAGGCGGGAGCGGCTGACCGTCGTCGCCATCCAGCTCGGCCTGGCCGCGGTGGTCGTGGCGATCTGGGTCTACCAGACGCGCGTCGGGCGGGTGTCGCCGATCCTGCTGCCCCGCCCGGAGCGGGTGCTGCAGGAGTTTCCGGAGCTGCTGCGGGACCCCGTGTTCTGGAACAGCCTGCGGGTCACGGCGCTGGAACTGGTCGGCGCGTTCGCCCTCGCCGCGATCTCCGGGCTGCTGGTCGGCGTAGTGGTGGGGCGGTGGGCACCGGCCGCACGGGTCGCCACGCCGCTGCTCGCCTGGGCACAGACCGTACCGATCATCCTCTTCTACCCGATCTGCATCCTGCTCTTCGGGATCGGTCCGATGTCGAAGGTCGCGTTCGGCGGCTTCTACGGCTTCTTCCCGATCGCGGCGAACACGGTGCTCGCGCTCTCCACGGTGCCGGCGCGCTACCTCAGCGCCGCCGCCGCGCTGGGAGCTAGCCGGCGGCAGACCGTGACCCGGGTGCTCATCCCGGCCGCCCGGCCCCTCATCCTCTCCGGAGTCCGGCTGGGCGCGGCGCTCTGCCTGATCGGCGTGCTCGCGGGCGAGCTGCTCGGCTCGACCGACGGCCTCGGTTACCGGATCGCGTCCAGCTCGGGCTCGTTCCGTACCCCGGAGCTGTATGCGTACATCACCGTCGCGCTGGTGCTGGTCGCGATCTTCAATCTCGCCATCACCCGGGCGGACGACCGCAATGCCCAGGCATGAGCGAGCACGTCGCGCAGATCAGCCAGCTCGGTGCCGGCATCGGTGCGGGGATCGCCGGTACCGATGACTCCCGGTCCGGGCGGGCGCCCGACCGCCCTGAGCACACTGCTGTTCTGCCACGGGCTCGGCGTCAACACGGTGGCGTTGCCGCTGCTGGCGCTGCACCACGGGCACGGTGCGGCCGCGGTCGGCGTACTGGTGGCGATCTCCGGGTGTGGTCAGATCGGCATCCGGCTACTCGTCGCGCGCTGGGCCCACCGGTTGACCGAGCGGGGCCTGATCCTGGCCGCGGCGGCGCTGCTGTGCCTGTCGAGTGCGCTGGTGCTCCCACTGCCGGCGCTCTGGGTGTTCGTGCTGGCGAGCCTCGTCCAGGGCGTCGCGCGCGGCATCTTCTGGGTCGGTGTGCAGGCCCATGTCGTACGCAGCGTCCCCGAGCCGCGCCGTGCCCTGGCCATGGTCGACTTCGTCGGCGGCATCGGCCTGGTGACCGGCCCGGCCACGATCAGCCTGGTGGGTGGCTCGCTCCACGCCGCGCTCGTGCTGGGAATCGGCACCAGCGCGGTCGCGGCGCTGCCCGCGCTGCGCCTGACCCGGCTGCCGCTGCCACCGCCGGAGAAGGCGGCCGGCCAGGTGTGGGCGGTGTGGCGGCACCCGGTCCTGCGTCCGCCGGTGCTGGCGGCCATCTCGACCGGCACCTGGCGCGGCCTGCTCGGCTCGTACGTCCCGGTGGTGCTCGCCGCGGCCGGCTACTCCGCCTCGGCGGTGGGCCTGCTCGTCGGGCTCGGCTCGGCGACGAGCATCGCCGGTTCGATGCTCGCCGGGATCGCGCCGCCCCGCCGGCTGGGTCCGCTCTACGTCTCCGGCGCGGTGGCGGCCGGCGCCGGGCTGGCCGGGATCGGGCTCTGGCCCGGACAGCTCCCGGTCACGGTCGTGCTACTGCTCGCCAGCGGGGTGGGCGCCGGCATGCTGCAGACGCTCTGCACCTCGCTGGCGGCGCAGGCGGTCGAGCCCGCCGAACGGGGGCGGGTGGTGGCTGACGTCGGTACGTACCGGGCGGTCGCGCTGCTGGTGTCGCCACTGGGCATCGCGGCTCTGCTGCCCGTCTTCCCGCCCGGCCCGGCGATGGCGCTGGTCGGGGCGGTCGCGGCGGTGCCGGCGCTGCGTCGACCACCGCCGACCGGCGGGCGACCACCGGTCGGCCGGGCCGACGGTCGCCCGGACGGATGAGCGGGCGCCGGCTGGATGAGCCGTGGCTGGCTGGATGAGGAGGAGAGATGTTCGAGCAGATCCACCCCCGTACCCGGGTGATCGCCGGGGCCGGTGCCCATCGGCGCCTGCCGGAGCTGCTGTCGGAGCTGCACGCGGGTCCGGTCTTTGTGGTCTGTGGCCGCACGGTCGCGGCCGGACCGCAGCTCGCGGCGCTGCGCGAGGTGCTGGGCGACGCGATCGTCGGGGTGTTCGACGGGATCCGTCCGCAGGCCGGCCTCAACCACCTGGGCACGGCGGCCGCCGCGATCCGCGCCTCCGGTGCGGAGGCGGTGCTGAGCCTCGGCGGTGGCGCGGCGATCGACACCGCGAAGTACCTGATCCTGCTGCTCACCGTGGACGGGCCGCTCGACGACTTCCAGGTGCCGAAGGGTCGTGGCCGGCAGGGCCGGCCGGCCCGGGCGCTGCAAGGGACCGCGTACCCGCACGTCGCGGTGCCGACGACCACCGGTTCGTCCAGCGAGGTGATGCCCTGGGCCGGGGTGCGCGACGAGCGGCGCGGCGAGAAGGTGCTCTTCCGCGACCCGCTGCTGGTACCCGACGCGGCGGTGCTCGACCCGCTCCTCGTGGTGCCGACCGGCGCCGCGCTCACCGCGTCCAGCGGGGTCACCGCGGTGGCACGGGCGGTGGAGGCCACCTACTCCCGGGACCGGCAGCCGATCGCCGACGGGTACGCCCTGCAGGCGCTGCACCTGCTCCGCACCGGTCTGCCCCGCTCGATCGAGACACCGGACGACCTCGATGCCCGGCTCGACGCCCAGGTCGGTGCCCTGCTCTCCGGCATCGCGGCCGACAACGCGATGGTGTCGCTCACCCACGCGATCGGGCACGCGGTCGGCGGCCGGTACGCGCTCCAGCACGGCGTCGCGCACCGGATCTTCCTGCCTCCGGTCGCCGGACGGCTGCTGCCGGCCGAGGGCTCCCGGGTGGCGCGCGTCGCGGAGGCGCTCGGCGCGGAAGGCCGGGACGCCGATGCGGTCACCGCGGCGTTGCGCACCATGCTCGCCCCGTTGCCGATCCCGACCCGGCTGCGTGACGTGCACGTCGACCGGGCCGACCTACCGGCGATCGCCAAGGCGACCTCGGTCGAGCCGATGATGACGTACGCGCCCCGGGAGGTATCGGTCGAGGAGATCGAGGAACTGCTGGAGTCGTGTTGGTGACGCCGTCGGCGGCCGGTGGGCCGGGCAGGGGGCGCCAACCGGCCCTGCCGAGGGTGGCACTGGTCTCGACCGGTGGCACGATCGCCTCGGTCGGGCGCGACCGGCTGGACCTCACCGGGTACGCCGAGCGGGCCGAAATGCGGGCCGTCGGCGCGCTCCTGGCCGAGCTGCCGGAGCTGGCCACGGTCGCGGAGATCGTGACGGTCGAACTGCCGAACGTGCCGAGCCACGCGCTCGGCCTGGCCGACGCGCTGCGGGTCGTACGCACCGCGCGGGACCTCGCGGCCGACCCGGCGATCACCGGCGTCGTGCTCACCCACGGCACGAACACGCTGGAGGAGACGGCGTTCCTGCTCGATCTGGCCTGCCCGCCGGGCACCCCGGTCGTGGTCACCGGCGCGATGCGTCCGGCCACCAGCCTCAGCGCGGACGGGCCGCTGAACCTGGTCAACGCGGTCCGGTTGGCAACCGACCCGGCCTCGCGCGGCCGGGGGGTGCTCGTGCTGCTCGACGATACGGTGCACGCCGCCCGGGACGTCAGCAAAACGTCGGCCAACCGGCTGTCGGCCTTCCGGGGCGGGGAACTCGGGCCGCTCGGGTTCGTCGAGGGGGATGGCGCGGTCGTCTTCCACCACGGCACCGAGCCGTGGGCGGCCCGGGGGGCGTTCGACCCGGGCGCCGTCGGCACGCCGCCGAGGGTGGACATCGTGCTGTCCTACCTCGGTGCCGACGGCGCGCTCGTCGACGCTGCCGTCGCGGCGGGCGCGGCGGGGATCGTGAGCGCCGGCACCGGTGCCGGCTATCCGACCCCGGCCGAGTCGGCGGCGCTGGACCGGGCGGTGGCCGGGGGAGTGCTGGTGTGCCAGGCGACCCGGGTGGGGTCCGGCCGGGTGACGCCGCGCCCGGCCGCGCTCGCCGACGGGATGGTGACGGCCGGGAACCTCAACCCGTGGAAGGCCCGGCTGCTGCTCGCGCTGGCATTGACCCGTACCCGCGACGCGGCCGCGATCCAGCGGCTCTTCGACAGGTAGCGCGGTCTCGTGGTGCCGACGCGCCCCGTCCGGCGCTCAGCGTGGCGCCCCGCCCGGTGCTCAGCGTGGCGCCGGGGCTGCCGCCCAGAGGTCGCCGACGCGTCGCCGGTCGAGGTCGCGGGCCGCCGCCCAGAGCGCGTCGGCGCCACCGGTGTTCTCGGCGAACTTCCGGCGCACCCCGGCCGCCTCGTCGACCGGCCGGGTCGGGTCGCCGTCGAACCGCTCGGCACCGGCGATTACGTGCATCCGGGCGCCGAACCCCTGCGCGAGGGCGGGATCGGCGACGTACTCCACCCGGCTGGCGAGGGTGCGTACCGCATCTCGGGCGGTGCTCTCCGGCTCGAACGACGCGACCCCGACCCGCCCGTCGACCAGGGCGAGCGCGACCGCCATCGGCAGGCTCGCCCGGGCCTGGTACTCGCTGGCCGGTGCCATTTTCTCGGCGACGGGTTCGCAGACGATCGGCACGTACCAGGGGGCGACCTCGCAGACGATCCGGTCCACCCGGGCGGCGTCGACCTTCTCCCGCAGCGCCAGCGCCATCTCGATGAACGGGTGCAGCACGTGCGCGCAGGGGTAGAGCTTCATCTTGGCCTCCATCGAGAGCCACCGTTCGCCCAGCGCATCGGTGATCCCGGCGAGACCGTCGGTGGCTCCGGCGAGACCGTCGGTGGCCCCGGCGAGATTGTCGACGGTCCCGGCCCGGCTGTCGTCGGTCGGCGCGGCGGCGGGCCCCGGCCGTACCACCTCGGGGACGGCGCCGAGGAACGACGCGAAGACGCCGTGCCGGCCCTCCACCACCGAGGCCGGTCCGGGAAAACCACGGCCGGCCAGACCGTCGGCCACGAGGCCGCCGTGCGCCGCCCAGCCCGGGTGCAGCCGCTTCGACCAGGTGCCGTCGCTGAGGAACTCCAGCAGCCCGCCGGACATGCTGCCGGCGAGTCCCATCGCACTGGCGATCACCGAGGGTTCCCGGCCGCGCAGCACGCCGGCCACGAGCGCGGCGGCGAGCGGACCGAGTACGCCGGTCGCCTGGAAACCGCGGGCATGCAGTCCCCGGCCGGCCGCCGCACCGAGCCTGGCCAGCAACTCGTCACCGGCGGCGACCGCGGTGATCAGGTCGGCCCCGGGTCGGGACTCGTCCGCGACCGCCAGCGCCGCCGGCAGCAGTACGCCCATCGGGTGGATCACCGAGGTCGGGAACGTGTCGTCGAAGTCCAGCGCGTGTACCAGCGTCCCGTGGGCGAGCGCGGCGGCGGCCGGGTGCAGCGGGGCCGGGTCGAGCAGCAGGCGGGCGTCACCGGTCCCGCCCAGCTCGGCCGCCAGTTCACGGACGGCGACTCCGGGCGGTGTGGACCAGGCGGCCACCACCAGCCCCACCGCGTCGGCGAGCCGCAGCGCGACCCGGTCGCGGACCTCGGCGGGTACGTCCGCCGGGCGCAGGTTGCCGGCCCAGGTGGCGAAGGCGGTGGCGATGGTCGACACGAAGCACTCCAGAAAGGGTTGTAAGGGACATGCGAAATCTATGGGATGAGGTGGACCCGGCGGAGGTCGTCGAGCTGGCTCTCACCCTGGGCCGGATCGACAGCCCGAGCGGGGACGAGCACGCGGTCAGCGACTTCCTGTACGACTGGTGCGCCGACGCCGGCCTGGCGCTCCGGCGGGTCCGGTCCCACCCGGACCGCGCGGCCAACATCGTCGCCCGGATCCCGGGCACCGGTGGCGGGCGTTCGCTGCTCTTCAACAGCCACATGGACACGGCGGTGGCGCCCGGCGACCGCACCTACTTCGCCGAGCCCGACCGGCCCGAGTTCCACACCGCCTGGCGGGACGGCGACGAGATCGTCGGGGTCGGCGTGGTCAACGACAAGGGGCCGATGGCGTGCTGGCTGGTGGCGGCCGCGACACTGCGCCGCTCCGGCGTGCGTCTCCCCGGCGACCTGGTCCTGACGATGGTCACCGGGGAGATCGGCCATGAGCCGGTCGACGAGTTCGACGGCCCCCGCTACCAGGGCAAGGACCACGGCAGCCGGTACGTGGCCACGCACGGCGGGCTCGCCGACTACGTGGTGGTCGCCGAGACCACCTCGTTCACACCGATCTGGGTCGAGCCCGGCAAGGCGTTCTTCCGGATCGAGGTGCGCGGCCGTGACCGGGGCGTCTACACGCCCTACCTGAGCCGCCCGTACTCCCACGGCGACCAGCCGAACGCGATCGTCCGGGCCGCGCCGCTGATCACCGCGATCGACGAGTGGGCGTACGGCTACCAGGAGCGGAACCGCTCGCGCCGGGAGGCCGGCGAGGTCGTGCCCAAGGTCAACATCGGGGCGGTCCGGGCCGGCCACCCCAGCCAGCCGATCCTTTCGCCGGCCTCCTGCCTGCTGTACCTGGACGTCCGGATCCCGCCCGGTGACAACCCGCTCGGCGTCCAGGAGGAGCTGCGTGACCTGGTACGCCGGGTGACGCCGGACGCGGACGTCGAGTGCTATCTGTTCCGGCGTGGGTACGAGGCGAGCGGTGCCGAGCCGCTGGTGGCCGCGCTGCGTGCCGCCACCGAGGCGGATGTCGCCCCGGAGCGGCGTACCGACCCGGGGCATCCGCCGTCGAGCATGTGGCGCGACCTGAACGTCTGGAACGAGCTGGGGATGCCGGCTGTGACGTACGGTCCGGGCCAGGGCACCGGGGGTGGAAACGTCTCGATCGCGGCGGACGATCTTGCTGCCTGCGCCCGGGTCTACCTGCGCACGGCCATCGAGATCTGCGGTACGCCCCGGTGAACCCACCGGCCAAGCCTGGCGGAACCGGGTCGGACCAGGGCAGCGGCGCGTTCCACTGGCCGGACGGCCGCGGTGGGCAGCCGCAGCCTCCGCCCCGTTCACTTGACCGGGTGGAGGCACCGACACCCGGGGAGGTCCGGCTCGACGTCAACGGCGTCGAACACCGGCTGCCGGTCGACGACAACGCGCTGCTGCTCGACGTGCTGCGCGACCGGCTGCGGCTGACCGGCGCCAAGCGCTCCTGCGACGTGCAGGTCTGCGGTGCCTGCACGGTGCTGGTCGGCGGCGAGCCGGTCAGCTCCTGCTGCTTCCTCGCCCAGGACGCGCGGGGCCGGCAGGTGCAGACGATCGAGGGCTTCGCCGCCGAGCCGGGCTTCCCGGCGGTGGCCGAGGCGTTCGCCCGGCACAACGCGTTCCAGTGCGGGTACTGCGCGCCCGGCTTCCTGATGACGCTCAAGCCGCTGCTGGCCCGGGGCGCCCTGCGCAGCCGGGCGGACGTGGAGCGGGAGTTCGCCGGGAACCTCTGTCGCTGCACCGGCTACCGGGCGATCGTGGACGCCATCTGCGAAGCGGCCGGAGTCGAGCCGTGACCGGGCCCGGGCCCGCGACGGCGGCCCAGCCGGACCCTCGGCCGGAGCCGGACCCCCGGCAGGATCAGCGGCCGGACAGTGCGTCGGATCGGCAGCCGGGGCCCGAGCGGGAGCTGGGCGTGGTCGGTCGGTCGCCCGTCCGGGCCGACCTCGCCGCCAAGCTGACCGGTGCGGCCGAGTACGCTGCCGACCTCGACGCACCGGGTGCGCTCCAGGTCAGGCTGCTGCGCAGCCCGGTCGCGCACGCCCGGATCGCCACGCTGGACACCACCGCGGCGCGGGCGGTCCCCGGGGTGGTCGCCGTGGTGACCGCGGCGGACCTGGTCGACTTCGACGCGACCTGGGGCCACTACGTGCGGGACCGGCCGATCCTCGCCCGGGACGTGGTGCGGTTCGCCGGTGAGATCGTCGCGGCCGTCGCCGCCGAGAGCGAGGCCGCGGCCGCCGCCGGCGTCCAGGCGATCCGGGTGGCGTACGACCCGCTGCCGGCCGTGCTCGACGTGCGGGACGCGGTGACGGCCGGTGCGGCGCGGGTGCACGACACCGCCGCCCGGCCCGGCTTCGGCTGCCCGCCCGGCACCACGTTCGTCGACGGCAACGACTTCTACCACTACCGGGTCGACCTGGAGCGGGTGCCCGGAGCCGACCCGCCGGACGCGGTGGTGATCGAGCGGGAGTACGCCTTCCCGGCCGTCTACCAGTACGCGATGGAGCCGCACGCGGTCGTCGCCTCCGCCGACGCCGACGGCATCGACGTGTGGTCCTCCTGCCAGCATCCGTTCCTGGTACGCGAGGAACTCGCCGAGGTCTTCGGGCTGCCGGAGGAGCGGGTGCGGATCCGGGTGCCCTTCGTGGGCGGCGGGTTCGGCAGCAAGTCGTACGCGAAGCTGGAACCGGTCGCGGTCGCCGTGGCCCGGGTCGCCGGCCGGCCGGTACGGCTGGTCAGCCGGGTCGAGGACGCGATGGTCACCACCCGCCGGCACGGCATGCGCTGCCGGATGCGTACGGTGGTCGGCCGGGACGGGCGGTTCCGGTCCCGGCACGCCGAGATCTGGATGGACACCGGCGCGTACGCCGACAACGGCCCCACGGTCACCATGGTCGCCGGGATGGCGGCCACCGGGCCGTACCGGTGGGAGCGGGTGCACGTCGACGCCGCCTGCGTCTACACCCACCTGCCGCCCGCCGGCTCCTACCGTGGGTTCGGTGCAGCGCACCTGCAGTGGGTGGGTGAGTCCCAGGTCGACGAGGCCGCGGCAGTGCTCGGCCTGGACCGCCTGGAGCTGCGCCGGCGGAACCTGCTGCGCCGGGGGGAGACGGTGATCCCGGGCTGCCGCCCGCTCGACGCCGACCTGGCCGGCGACCTCGACGCGGTGGTGAGCCGGCTCGGCTGGGGCGCCGAACTGCCTGCCTGGCGGGGCCGTGGCGTCTCGGTCGGCGTCTCGCCGGCCGGGGTCTCGGCGCGGTCGCACGCCCGGGTGGAGCTGCGGCCCGGCGGCCGGGTGGCGGTGCTGGTCGGCTCGCAGGAGATCGGCCAGGGCGCCCGTACCGTGCACGCGCAGATCGCCGCCGAGGTGCTCGGTCTGCCGGTGGACCGGGTGGAGGTGCCGGCCACGGACACCGAGACGACCCCGTACGACCGGTCGACCGGGGCCAGCCGCTCCACCACGGTCGCCGGGCTCGCCGTCGCCCGGGCCGCCGAGCGGCTGCGGGACGCGATCGTGGCGGCCGTCGCCGCGCGCTGGGGGGTACCGGCGTCCGAGCTGCTCCTCCGGGACGGCGCGGTGGTCTGCGGTGACCGGTCCTGGGACCTGGCGGAGTTGGCGGAGCTGGCGCCGGACGGTCCCGGCGGCCTCGCCGGGGAGGGGTCGGCCGAGGAACTGGGCGGTGGATCCGGGCCGGCGCTGTTCTGGGAGGTCTGCGTGGCCGGCGCCGAGGTGGCGGTCGACCCGGAGACCGGGCGGATCGAGGTGCGCGAGGTGGTCACCGTGGCCGACGTTGGCCGGGCGATCAACCCCAGCCTGGTCGAGCGGCAGGACGAGGGATGCACGCTCCAGGCGCTCGGGAACGCCCTCTTCGAGGAGATGTGCTTCGGCCCGGACGGGGTGCTGCGCAACGACAGCCTGCTGGACTACCGGATACCCACGCTCACCGACGTGCCGGGCGGCATGACCTGCGTGATCGTGGAGAACGGCGACGGCCCGGGCCCGTTCGGCGCCAAGGGCTGCGGCGAGGGAGTCTTCGGCGGGCTGACCGCCGCGCTGGTCACCGCCGTGACCGACGCCGGGGTACGCGTCCCCGAACTGCCCATGTCGGCGGACCGGGTGTGGCGGTGGATCCATGCTTCCTGACTTCACGATCCTGCGACCCCGCGCGGTCACCGACGCCTGCGCGCTGCTGGCGGAGCACGGCACGGACGCGGCGGCGTACGCCGGCGGCACCGAGCTGCTGCTCGCGATGAAGCTGGGTCAGGCGGCTCCCCGGTACCTCGTCGACCTCAAGGATGTGCCGGGACTGGACACCCTCGGGGTACGCGGCGACGCACTGCGGATCGGCGCGCTGGTCACGCACCGGCAGCTCGAACTGTCGGCCGAGGTCGGCGCGGTGCTACCCGCGCTCGTCGAACTGGAGCGGCAGCTCGCCAACCCGCGGATCCGCAGCTCGGGCACGGTTGGCGGCAATCTGGCCTCCGGGCGGCCGCACTCGGATCTGGCCACCTTCCTCATCGCCGCCGAGGCGACCGTCTCGACGGTCTCCGCCACCGACCCGCCCCGGACGATCGACGCGGCGGAGCTGATGGTCGCGCCGTTCGAGACCGTCCTCGCCCCTGACGAACTCGTGGTCGCGGTTCAGGTGCCGGTGCCGCCCCCGGGGACCACACTGGCGCACGAGCGGTTCATCCTGGTCGAGCGGCCGGCCGTCACGGTCACCGTTCGGCTGGAAACCGCCGAAGGCGTCGTTACCGGGGCGCGGGTGGTGGCCGGCGCGGCGACGCCGATCCCGACGGAGCTGCCCGGAGCGGCCGATGCGCTGCTGGGACTGCCGGTGGACGGCGGCCCGGAGGCGGTCGGCCCGGCCGGGGCGGCCGCCGCCGCGCAGGTGACGGTGGCCGCCGGGATCGACGAGGACTATGCCCGGCACCTGGTGTCGGTCCTGGTGCGCCGTGCCGCCGGAACGGCGCTGGCCAACCTCATCCCATAGCGCGAACCCTGCGTCGCGGGACGTCGCCCGCAGGCTCTTGATCCGCGGGTTCGGGGTTCGAGTCCCTGGCGGCGCACAACAATAAGGCCCTGACCAGCAGCGAACCGGTCATGGCCTTGATGGTTACCTATGTAGTTTCGAACTGCCCCCCGAAAACCCCTCGGCAACGCCCCTGGGCGATCAGGTTCGACAGGCCCGGGATGGCGGTGCTGGCCGCTCCTGTGCCCCGGAGCTATGCGTCCCGGCTCTGGCCGGGTTGGCGGGGCTTGGGGTCGCCTGACTCCGGCCTCCCGCCGTGGATGCCCACGTCGATGCCGCTTGGGCTGTCTCCCTACTTGAAGGGCCGGCCGATCTCGGTGACTCCTATCGAGCTGGTCGTCCGCCGCCAGGTGTAGGGCGTCCGGCCACCAGGTAGTCGCGCACATCCACGTCGATAGCTGCCATCAACTCGTTGTTTGTTATCACTATCGATAGTGATATCGTTGCCGGGTGGAGATGTCGAGGGAACGTTGGGCTGGGCTGGCTCTGCATCCGGTGCGCATCCGGATCCTGCGGGCCGTCGCCGGTGCCCGGCTGACTACGCACGACCTCGTGGCGCTGCTGCCGGACATCCCGCACGCGACGCTGTATCGGCACCTGGCCACGCTGGTCAAGGCTGGCCTGGTCGAGGTGGTGGACCGACGCAAGATTCGTGGCGCTGTCGAGCGGGTCTACGCGCTGCCCGCACACGGCGCGACGTTGGACGCGGCGGCCCTGGCCACGGCGACGCCCGAGGATCACGCCCGGTACTTCACCGCGTTCGTGTCGAGCCTGCTGTCTGAGTTCTCCCGCTACCTCGCCCGCGAGCGGATCGACTTCGCCGTGGACGGGGTGGGGTACCAACAGCTGGTGCTCCACCTGACCGACGCGGAGCTGGCGACGTTCGCCGCCGACCTCACCCAGATCATCGGGCCGCTGCTCGGCAACGAGCCCGGCAGGGGCCGGATTCCTCGCCTGCTGGCGACCATCCTGCTGCCAGCCGACCAGCCGACAGCCACCGAGGCCACACCACAGACGCCGGAGCGGGAAGACGGTTCCGGCACGAGGGAAGGGAGTGACTGATGGCATCGGTCGCGGTTACCGACGACTTCGTCGACGTCCGGTTCATCGGATGGGAGCGGCTCTGGATCGGGCGGGAGCGGCTGGCGATCCCGGTCGCCGGGGTGCGGCACGCGTCTGTTGTGGCCGAACCACTGCGTCTGGCGCATGGCGCCCGGCGCGGGATCGTGGTGTCCGGCTTTCTCAAGATCGGTGTCTGGGGGTTGTTCGGCGGTCCCCGTCAGCTTGTGGCGGCGCGCCGGGGTGAGCCAGGACTGCACCTCGTCCTGGACCGGTCGGCCGTCGGCGGGGAGTTCGACGAGATTGTGCTCTCCGACCCGGACGCACCCCGTATCGCGGACGCGGTGACAGGCGCGATGGCGGCCCGCGCATGAGCGGCGACCGCCAGAGGATCGAGGTCTCGCACCTGACCAAGCGGTACGGCGCGGTCGCCGCAGGGTGACGTCGCGCGGTCGGCCTCGTAGCGGGCCTGCTGCACCGCCAGCTCCGCGGCGCGGTGACCGCGGGTGTGCCGCTCGGCGACCTCCTCGGCAGCGGCGACGGCTACGCCGATCTGCTGCGGTGTGATCGTGTCCGGGAACAACGCCGCGACCGCATCATCAACCGCCGAGGCGGAGAAGTTGCGACATTGCGGCGTGCGGGCGGAGTCCTTGACCTGGCAGCTGTAGGTGACCTTGCGGTCACGCCGGTCATAGCGGGTGCCGACCCGTCCGCCGCACACGCCGCAGAAAATAATGCCGAGCGGCCGAAGCGGGAGACCTCCAGGCCGAACACCGCGCCGACCTCGCCCATACACATGCGGGCCACGATCTGCCGGTAGCCGTCGCGTTCGGCGCCGAACCGGCCCGACACGCCCAGGTCGGCGTCGACCACGACGATCTGCTCGGCCAGCCAACCGAACTCGGCGGCGGTACCAACCAGGCCGTACTGCCGCTGGGTCGACTCGGTGTTGAACCGCACCTGCGCCACCGTCGACTGCCGCACATACACGATCGCCAACCTCGACAGATGCCGAGCCGCTGATCTTCGCCGTCGGGTTCACCGCCGGCCTGCCCGCTGCCGCGTAGCAACGACTCGACCATGTTCGCCACCGCCATCACCGCCTGTTGACGGTCCCAACCCAACATCTGCTCCCGTTCCCTGACGGTCACCCGTCTCATCTCCGGCGCCGACCGCACTCGACGGCCGTGCTGCATGCGGGTCGATCGCATCGACGAGCGCCCGTGCGGCCGTCAGGCCGTCCACCGCGAGCCGGTCGGCCGACGCGGGCACGCCGCGGTCGGTCCATTCCTGAGCCACGGTGACTCGTCGCCTCCCCTCAACCTCACACACGAAGTACGGCCCGGTGCGCTTGTGCTGCGAAAACAGCACGGTCAAGCGTTGACCTTTCAACGGATGGAAAGGGTGAGTGATCACCAATGAGTCCGAAGAGTACCTTGACTGACGAGCCGTATAGGGCACGGGTTTCGAAGCCGACATCGGCGCCCAACTACTCGAACGCTCACCGCACCGGTACACACCGATGGCCCCGACACAACGCGGCCGGCGCCTTCTCGCCCATCTCGCCCAGCCGGCCGTCCGCGAGCTACTGGACCGCTACGCCGATGCCAACGCCGCCCCGAGATTGTCCGGTACCGATAGCGGGTGCCGGAGATGCCGAACTGACGTGAAACCATCTCCCGTCTGGGTGTTTTACGACTGGTAATTGTGATGTTTCGACCACATCGGCCTCGCGTGGTTGAGAGCCTGGTTACGTCGCCATCGCCGTCCGGTGGCGGGCGAACTCTCTGTCTCGGTCTGGGACCGGGCCCGGCCGGTCGCCATCATGTGGGTGGTCAGGGTGAGGGGTTGCGCCTCGATCCGGGGGTGGGAACGTGGGCGGCGGGTCTACGGCGGGTCGTTGGCGCAGGTGGCGTGAGTTCGCGCCGCTGGCCGCGTTGGCGGTGCCGGTGCTGGTCGGTGCGGGGTTGTGGTTCGCCGACCGGCGCGGGGCCGCCAACGTGTGCTGGGCGGCGACGGCCTCGGTTACGCTGCTGGTCACGCTGCGCTGGTTGGTCCAGTCGTTGCGGCGGCGTCGGATCGGCGTGGATGTGATCGCGACGCTGGCTCTGGTCACCTCTCTGCTGGTGGGTGAGTACCTGGCCGGGGCGGTGGTGGCGTTGATGCTGGCCAGCGGACACACGCTGGAAAGCTACGCCCAGGGGCGGGCGACGCGGGACCTGCACGAACTGCTGGCGCGAGCACCCCGCCGGGCACGGCGCCGCCGTCCGGACGGCGGGATCCAGGACGTCGACGTGAACGACATCCGTGAAGGCGACCGGCTGCTGGTCGGTCCGGGTGATGTCGTGCCGGTGGACGGCTTCGCCGAGGACGCGGCGACGCTGGACGAGTCGGCGGTGACCGGCGAGTCCCAGGCGGTCGAGCGCCGGGTCGGGGACCGGTTGGCCAGCGGAGTGGTCAACGCGGGCGCGGCGTTCGGATTGCGGGCCGCCGCCGTGGCAGCCGAGAGCACTTACGCGGGAATTGTCCGGCTCGCGGAGGAGGCGAACGCGGAAAAGGCGCCGATGGTGCGGCTGGCTGACCGGTACTCGGCGGCGTTCGTGCCGTTCACCCTGGCCCTGGCCGGTATCGCGTGGGCGGTGTCTGGGCAGTTCGTGCGGGCGGTGGCGGTGCTGGTGGTGGCGACTCCGTGCCCGTTGCTGCTGGCCACCCCAATCGCGATCGTGGCCGGGTTGTCCCGGGCGGCACGGCGCGGCGTGCTGGTCCGCAACGGCGGCTCGCTGGAGTTGCTGGGCCGGGCGCGGACCCTGCTGGTGGACAAGACCGGGACACTGACGGCCGGACGTCCGGAGATGGCCGGGGTGGTGACCGCGCCCGGCGGTGACGGCGATGAGCTGCTGCGGTTGGCCGCCTCGGTCGAACAACTGTCCTCCCACGTGCTGGCCGCAGCGGTCGTGCGGGAGGCGAAGGATCGGGAGATGAGGCTGGTGGTGCCCGCCGACGTGACAGAGGAGCCCGGACAGGGGGTGTGCGGCCGGGTCGACGGACGGCTGGTACGGGTCGGCCAGCACAGCGGCGACGTGCCGGACTGGGCCGTACGCGCACGGCGGCAGGCGGAGGCGGACGGCCTGTCGACGGTGTGGGTGAGCCTGGACGGTGTGCTGGCCGGGGTGGTGCTCCTCCGCGACCCGGTACGGCCCGACGCGGGTGACACCGTACGGCGGCTGCGGCAGGCCGGCTTCCACCGGTTGGTCATGGTGACCGGGGACCGGCCGGAGGTCGCCGAGCGGGTGGCCCGCGCGGTGGGCGTGGACGACGTGGTCGCCCGCTGCTCCCCGCAGGAGAAGGTGGCCCGGGTGCGGACCGAGTCCGACCAGGCGGTGACGGTGATGGTCGGCGACGGGATCAACGACGCGCCAGCGCTGGCAATCGCCGGAGTGGGCGTGGCGCTGGGGGCGACGGGGGCGACCGCCTCGGCGGACGTGGCGGATGCGGTGCTGTCGGTGGACCGGCTGGACCGGTTGGCCGACGCGGTGGAGATCGCGCGCCGGTCCAGGAGGATCGCGGTGCAGAGCGCTGGCGCGGGCATGGGGATGGCGGTGGTGGCGATGGTCGCCGCCGCGTTCGGGTTGCTTCCCCCGGTGGCCGGCGCGTTCCTACAGGAGGGCATCGACGTGGCCGTGATCCTCAACGCGCTACGCGCCCTCGGTGGCGGCACCCGTGTCGGGGCGCTGGCTAGCCGGGACGCAGCGCGACGGCGGTGACCTTGTACTCGGGGCATCCTGTGGTGGTGTCGGCGCAGTCCGAGGTGAGGGCGTTGGTGGGCCGGTCCGGGAAGGCGAAGGTGGTGAAGACCTGACCTCGTTCGACGGTGTCGGTGACGTTGACCGGGAAGGTCACGCTGGTGCGCCGACTGGTCACCTCGACGAGGTCGCCGTCGGCGAGCCCGAGCCGGGCCGCATCGTCTGGGTGCAGGTCGAGCACCTCGCGGGGGAACAGGTCGAGGTTGGGGGTGCGGCGGCTCATCGATCCGCTGTTGTAGTGCGGCAGGCGGCGGCCGGTGATGAGTACGAACGGGAACCTCTGATCGGGTTGTTCTCCGGGCGGCAGGTCGTGCCGCGCAGCCAGGGCGGCCCGGCCGTCAGGGGTGGCGAACCGGTCGAGGTAGAGCCTCGCCTCCCCGGGCTGGTCGGGTGCCCGGCAGGGCCAGTGCAGCGGCCCGTTCCGGTCGAGCCGGGCGTGGGTGATCCCGGCGAACGTCTGTCAGGCTGGCGCATTCGGCCATCGCGTCGGCCGGGGCTGGGCAGCCGAGGTTGGCGCCCATCGCGGCGGCCAGTAGGTGGAGGATCTCGAAGTCGGGCTTCGCCTGCCCGGGTGGTGGCAGTGCTGGGTGGGCCCGTCCGGACGCGGCGTTCGAAGTTGACGAAGGTGCCGTCCTTCTCCAGGGAGGAGACGGCGGGGAGGACTACGTCGGCGTGTTCGGCGGTGCGGGACAGGAACAGGTCGTGGCAGACGACGAGGTCGCAGGCGGCCAGCGCGGCCTGGACGCGTCGGGTGTCGGAGGCGCCTTGGACGTTGTTCTGCCCGCGCAGCGTGAGGATCCCGCAGCCGTCGGGGGTGCCGACCGCGCCTTTGAGGATGGCCAGGTTGGCCAGGGTACGGACGCCGTCGGTGCCGTGGGCGTGTTCGGTGATCCCGAGGCCGTAGACGATCGCCGGCAGCCGCGCGTTGCCGTAGAGGCGGGCGGCCTCGTCTAGGGTCGCGGGGTCGACTCCGGCCAGCTGGGCGGCGCGGGCGAGGGGGTAGTCGCGTAGCAGTTCGGTGAGCTCCTCGAATCCGCTGGCCCGGTGACGGATGAAGGTCTGGTCGACGTGGTCGTTGTCGAGCAGGGCGCGGGCGATGCCGTTGAAGACGGCCACGTTGGATCCGGCCGGGCCTGCACGTGGACGTCGGCGAAGCCGACCAGGTCGATCCGGCGCGGGTCGATGATGACGAGCCGGGCGCCGTCGAGGACGCGCTGTTTGATCCGGGCACCGACGACCGGATGTGCCGCCGATTTCCCACCGGCCCGTTAGGGCGAAGGTCCCGTCGCAGCGGCCCCTTCTGGCCCTACGGGGCAGGGTCGCTGCCTTGGTACCACCGAGGTGACCACCTGTATCGACGGATCGGGAGAGGCGGCCGGTGATGCGCAAGTACGTGTTCGACTTCATCGAGGGCGGCGCTGATCTGACGGACCTGTTGGGCGGCAAGGGCGCGAACCTGGCCGAGATGACCCGGTTGGGTTTGCCGGTTCCGCCGGGGTTCACGATCAGTACCGAGGCGTGCCGCGCCTACCTGTCGACGGGCGCCGTGCCGGCGGGGTTGTTTGACCAGGTCAACGTCCACCTTCGGCTGGTGGAGGATCGGTTCGGCAAGGTGTTCGGCGATCCGCGGGATCCGCTGCTGCTGTCGGTGCGTTCGGGCGGGAGGTTTTCCATGCCCGGAATGATGGATACGATCCTGGACATCGGCCTGACCGATGCGAGCGTGCCGGGCCTGGCCGCGCGGTGCGGTGATCCGCGGATGGCGTGGGACTCGTACCGGCGGTTGATCGGGATGTTCGGTAGGACGGTGTGCGGGGTACCGGCCGAGGCGTTCGAGCGGGAGTTGGCGGCGCACCGGTCGCACGCTGGAGTCGCGACCGACGCGGAGTTGAGCGAGGCTGACCTGCGGCACCTGGTGCAGGCGTACAAGAAGGTTTTCCACGAGCAGACCGGCCGAGAGTTCCCGCAGGCGCCGCACGAGCAGCTCTACCAGGCGGTCGAGGCGGTGTTCGCGTCGTGGAACACCGAGCGGGCGGTGCTGTACCGGCGGCAGGAGCGGATTCCGCAGGATCTGGGCACCGCGGTGAACGTGATGGCGATGGTCTTCGGCAACCTCGGCCCAGACTCCGGCACCGGGGTGGCCTTCACCCGCGACCCGGCCACTGGGGCACGGGGCGTGTACGGCGACTACCTGGCCAACGCGCAGGGCGAGGACGTGGTCGCCGGCATCCGCACCCCGGTGCCGCTGGAGGACCTGGCCCGGATCGACCCGCGCAGTTTCCACGAGCTGGTGTCGATCATGGAGCGGCTGGAGCACCACTACCGCGACCTGTGTGACATCGAGTTCACGATTGAGCGCGGCAAGCTGTGGATGTTGCAGACCCGGGTCGGCAAGCGCACGCCGGCGGCGGCGTTCACCATCGCGGCTCAGCTGGTCGACGAGGGCGTCATCGACCTGGACGAGGCGCTGCGGCGGGTCACCGGTGCGCAGCTCGCCCAGCTCATGTTCCCCCGCTTCGACCGGACGGCCGCACCCGAACCGCTGGCGGTCGGCGTACCGGCCTCCCCCGGCGCGGCCAGTGGACGGGTGGTCTTCGACGCGTCCCGGGCCGCGTCCCGGGCGGAGGCCGGTGAGCGGGTCATCCTGGCGCGGCGCGAGACGAACCCGGACGACCTGCCCGGCATGATCGCCGCGCAGGGCATCCTCACCTCGCGCGGCGGCAAGACGTCACACGCCGCTGTGGTGGCGCGGGGGATGGGCCGGACCTGCGTGTGCGGCGCCGAGACGCTGGACGTCGACACCGACGCCGGCCGCTTCACGGTGGCCGGGACGGTGGTCTCCGAAGGTGACGTCGTGTCGATCGACGGTGCGACCGGTGAGGTGTTCCTCGGCGAGGTGCCGGTACATGCCTCCCCGGTCGCGCGGTACTTCGGCGGTGAGGCGCCGGCGGCCGGGACGGACCTGCTGCTCGACTCCGTACACCGGTTGATGACGCACGCCGACCGGGTGCGGCGGCTGTGGGTGTACGCGAACGCCGATACCGGTGCGGACGCGGCCCGGGCGCGGCGGTTGGGTGCCGAAGGAGTCGGGCTGTGCCGTACCGAGCACATGTTTCTCGGTGAGCGCCGGGCCCTGGTCGAGCGGCTCATCCTCGCCGACGGCGACGAGGAACGGGCGGCGGCCCTGGCGGCGCTGTTGCCGTTGCAGCGCGCGGACTTCGTGAAACTCTTCGAAGCGATGGACGGACTGCCGGTCACGGTACGCCTGCTGGACCCGCCGCTGCACGAGTTCCTGCCGCCGCTGGCGGAGCTGACCGCCCGGGTGGCCCGGGCCGAGGCGCTCGGCCAGGACCCGGGACGCGACGGTGCACTGCTGGCCGCGGTGCGGCGGATGCACGAGCAGAACCCGATGCTGGGGCTGCGTGGGGTGCGGCTCGGGCTGGTTGTTCCCGGGCTGTTCGCCATGCAGGTCCGGGCGGTCGCGCAGGCCGCGGCCGACTGCGCCGCCCGTGGGCTGTCGCCACGGCCGGAGATCATGGTGCCGTTGGTCGCGGCCGTTCCGGAGCTGGCGGCGGTACGCGCCGAGGCGGAGCGGATACTCGCCGAGACCGACGGGCTGCGCCGGGTCCCGATCGGCACGATGATCGAGGTGCCCCGGGCGGCGCTGACCGCCGGTGAGATCGCCGGCGCGGCCGAGTTCTTCTCGTTCGGCACCAACGACCTGACCCAGCTCGGCTGGGGGTTCTCGCGGGACGATGTGGAGGGTTCGTTCTTCCCCCACTACCTCGCAATGGGCATCTTCGGCGTATCCCCGTTCGAGTCGATCGACGCCTCGGGCGTGGGGCGGCTGGTGCGGATCGCCACCGACGAGGGCCGCGCGGCCCGGCCGGATCTGAAGATCGGGGTCTGCGGCGAGCACGGCGGCGACCCGGACTCGATCCACTTCTTCCACACGGTCGGCCTGGACTACGTCTCCTGCTCGCCGTACCGGGTGCCGATCGCCCGCCTGGAGGCCGGCCGCGCCGTGGTCGCCGCTCCGGTGACCGCCAGCTCCGACAGCCGTTAGCGAGGCCCGCGATGCTCCACACGATTCCCCGCCCGGGCCAGGGCACCCGACCGGACACTGTCGGACCGCCGGTCGGGCTGATCGGCCCCGAGCCGGTCACGCTGGTGCCGGTGGTCCGTGGCGGCACGCGACCCATCGGCGCGTACGTGCTGGCCGGTGGGACCGCCCGCTATCGGCCCGCGTTCGACGTGCGGGAGGTCCTCGCCGCCGTGGTCTTCGCCGCCGCCGTCACGGCGGTGGCGGCGAGCCGCCGGTCCGGCCCGAGCGTCGGCAGCATCCGGATGGGCCCCGGTGGCTGGGTGAGCCTCAAGGGCGTACCGGCACCGGCGCTGACCCCGACCCGTCGACCGTGGTGGGCCCGTGTTCTGCGAGCCCGCCGGCTGGTCGTCGAACGCTCCGAACCGAGAAGGAGAAGGCCATGCGCGCGTCCGTCGTGACGAGTTTCGACAGACCGTTGGAGATCAGGGATGTTCCGGTGCCCGCGACGGGGCCGGGACAGGTCCTGGTCCGCATCGAGGCCAGCGGGCTGTGCCACACCGACATCCACGCCGCCCACGGCGTCACGCAGGACAAGCTCCAGCTCGCCACCGCGCTCGGCGCCGATGACGTGGTCAACGCTGCCGGCACCGATCCGGTCGCCGCGATCGAGGCGCTGGGCGGGGTCGACGTGGCCGTGGTGCTCGCCGCCGATTCGCGGGTGCTGGAGCAGGCGCACGCCTGCCTGCGCCGTGGCGGTCGGTTGGTGCTGGTGTCGCTGCCGAAGGAGAACGCGATGCGGCTGCCGATCTTCGAGACCGTGCTCAAGGGCATCACCGTGTACGGCTCGATAGTCGGTACCCGCGACGACCTGGCCGAGGTCTTCAGGCTGCACGCCGCCGGCCGGACGAAGGTCAGCTACGAGGTCCGCAAGCTCGACGAGATCAACACGGCGATCGCGGACGTGCTCGCCAGCCGCGTGCCGGCGCGGTTGGTGCTCCAGCCCTGAACGGATTTCAGGGCGGACGTGGGGCCGGCCGGCGTTTCCCGCCGCCGGCCGGCCGCACGCGGGATGGAAGGACGGATCATGCCGAAGCAGAAAGGCGGCGTAGCATCGCGTGCCGCCGCGAAGTGGCACAGCCTCCTGCGGTGGATGTATGCCAGCGGTCGCCCGAACCGGATGGCCCGGTTCCTCAACCGGATCTCGGCGTTCCAGTTCTCGACCGGCCTGTTGGCCCCGGGCAACTGGGTGACCCTGGAGGTGCGTGGGCGGCGCAGCGGCCGCCCTGTGACGCTTCCCGTGGTGGTCACCGACCACGACGGCGAGCGCTACCTGGTGTCGATGCTCGGTCCGAACGCCAACTGGGTCCGCAACGTCCGCGCGGCCGGCGGCCAGGCGGTCCTGCGGCACCGTGGCCGTGAACGTGTGCGGCTCCAGGTCGTCCCGGTGGCACAGCGCGCACCGATCCTGCGCCGCTACCTCCACCTGGCCCCCGGCGCCCGCCCGCACATTTCGGTCGAGCGGGAGGCGCCGCTGGCGGAGTTCGAGCGAATGGCGGCACGGTTCCCGGTCTTCCGTATCACACCCGACCCGACCGGCCGGTAGCCGACGCGGCCGCACGGCCGGCGTACCGCCGGATCCAACCGAAACCGGCCGCCGGATGGTCGGCTCGGACGAACACGCCGCCACGGGCCTGGGTTCGCCCGGCCCTGAGCTGACGGGACCAATGCCCCTGTCCGGCAGCCGTGACCCCGAGCAGGCTGGGATACGCCGTTCCCTCCCTAACTGCGAGAGGCCGCACTCATGGAGACGACCCTGGAGACGACGACGGCGCCGTTGAGCGAGGCGGAGCTGGCGCGACTGGACGCGTACTGGCGGGCGGCGAACTACTCACCGTCGGCCAGATCTACCTGTTGGACAACCCGCTGCTGCGTGAACCCCTGCGGCGCGAGCACATCAAGCCGCGCCTGCTCGGGCACTGGGGCACCAGCCCGGGGCTCAGCCTGCTCTACGCCCACCTGAACCGGGTGATCGTGGCCCGGGACCTGAACGCCATCTACGTCACCGGCCCGGGACACGGCGGTCCCGCGATCGTGGCGAACACCTGGCTGGAGGGCACCTACAGGCCCTGGACGACATCGCGGCGATCCAGCGGCACGCCCGCACCACCGGCGAGGTGACCCGACCGCGCTGGCCGATGATCGTCCTGCTGTACCCCGAAGGGCTGGACCAGGCCCGCGACGGTCGACGGGCAGCAGGTCGAGGGGACCTTCCGGGCACACCAGGTGCCGATCTCGCAGGTCCGGGACAACCCGGAGCACCTGCGGCAACTGGAGGAGTGGCTGCGTTCGTACCGGCCGGAGGAACTCTTCGACGCCACCGGCGCCCCGGTCCCGGACCTGGTCGCCCTGCCGCCGACCGGCGAGCGGCGGATGAGCGCCAACCCGCACGCCAACGGCGGCGTCCTCCTGCGTGACCTGGTGCTGCCGGACTTCCGTGACTACGCGGTACCCGTCGACCGGCCGGGCGGGTCGACGGCGGAGGCCGCCCGGGTGCTCGGCAGCTGGGTCCGGGACGTGATCCGGGCGAATCCGGACCGGTTCCGGTTGTTCGGCCCGGACGAGGTCGCTAGACCGATCCCGGTACGGTCTCGACTCCCTGACCTTGGCGGGGTGTGTCGCCCGGCCCGGACGATCGTGCGATCGTCCGGGCCGGCGCGGTCCGATCGGCGGTATCAACGTGCACGGCGCGATCCGACCCGGCCAGGTCGGGTACGCCCGCCGGAAGGTCACCGCGGCGTTGCGGCACGTGCCGCGGCCGGTGCTCTTCGTCCGGATGAGCCTGAACCGATCCGCCGCCTGTGGCGTCGACCGGCCGTACGGCGTCGCCATCCACGCCAGCCTGCCGTGCGTGGACCTGCACGCGGCAGCCGACGCGGCCACCTTCACCGAAGCGGTCGCACTGGCGCAACGGCGCCTGGAGACCCAACTCCAACGGGCGGACCGGCGGGGTTGATTCCGGACCGAGCCGGGAGGCGACGTGCGCCCGCCAGGCACCACCCGGCCGAGATGGCACCGCAGACCGAGCATCCAGGGTGGCCGATCGGGCCACCGGTCCTGTCCCGACGGGACCTGTGGCCCTGCTCGGCCAGGAATCGAGGACGGAGGCTGGAGGTGACCGGATCGACGGAGGACCGCGATGGCACGGCGGAGCAACGCCCATCCCGCGCCGGTCCGCGGTCTGACGCCGCATCCGAAGCGCTTGGAGGAAGTGATGACCACGCTCGACGCCTGGCGCGGATTCGTGGGCGATGACTGGCGGCACCGGATCGAGGTGGCCGCGTTCATCCGGCAGAACTACACCCCGTACGAGGGCGACGGCGCCTTCCTGGTCGGCCCCACGCCACGGACCACCGCGCTGTGGGACGGGCTCGGGCCGCTCCTCGCCGAGGAGCGACACCGTGGCGTGTACGACGTCGACGTCGGCACCCCGTCGACGATCACCTCACACGGGCCAGGCTATCTCGACCGGGAGCGGGAGCTGATCGTCGGGTTGCAGACCGACGGACCACTGCGCCGGGCGATCCTGCCCAACGGCGGGATCCGGATGGTCCAGACGGCGCTGGCCGCGTACGGCTACACCCTCGATCCGCGGGTCTGGGAGACGTTCACCCGGCACCGCAAGACCCACAACGACGGCGTCTTCGACGCCTACCCGGACGCTGTCCGCAGGGCCCGCCGCTCGCATGTCATCACCGGGCTGCCCGACTCGTACGGCCGCGGTCGGATCATCGGCGACTACCGCCGGATTCCGCTCTACGGCGTGGACCAGCTCATCGCCAGTCGGCTCGCCGACCGGGTCCGTCTGGACGCGTTCCGCTCCTCGGCCGAGGTCATCCGGGACCGCGAGGAAGTGGCGGAACAGGTCCGGGCACTGGATGATCTCAAACGGATGGCGGCCGGCTACGGCTACGACATCTCCGGTCCGGCCAGCACCGGTCGGGAGGCGATCCAGTGGCTGTACTTCGGCTACCTGGCAGCGACGAAGGAGCAGAACGGCGCGGCGATGTCGCTCGGCCGCACCGCCACTTTCCTCGACATCTACCTCCAGCGGGACATCGCCGAAGGGCGGCTGACCGAGCAGGAGGCGCAGGAACTCGTCGACGATCTGGTGATCAAGCTGCGGCTGATCCGCTTCCTGCGTACGCCCGAGTACGACCAGCTCTTCTCCGGCGACCCGACCTGGGTCACCGAGGCGCTCGGCGGGATGGGACGGGACGGGCGGACCCTGGTGACCCGGACGGCGTTCCGGTTCCTGCAGACCCTTTACAACCTCGGTCCGGCACCGGAGCCCAACCTCACGGTGCTCTGGTCGCCGGCGTTGCCTGACGGGTTCAAGCGGTTCTGCGCCCAGGTGTCGTTGGACACCAGCGCGGTGCAGTACGAGAACGACGAACTGCTGCGTCCCGGGTTCGGCGACGACGCCGCGATCGCCTGCTGCGTCTCCGGGATGCGGGTCGGCAAGGACATGCAGTTCTTCGGCGCCCGCGCCAACCTGGCCAAGGCGCTGCTGTACGCGATCAACGGCGGCCGGGACGAGATCAGTGGAGCGCAGGTGGCCCCGCCGACCGCGCCGGTCGGCGGGGAGATCCTCGACTACGACGAGGTGGTGGCGGCGTTCGAGCGGACCCTGGACTGGCTCGTCGCCACCTACGTCGACGCGCTCAACGTCATCCACTACATGCACGACAAGTACGCCTACGAGCGGCTGCAGATGGCCCTGCACGACTATCCGGTGCACCGGTTCCTCGCCACCGGCATCGCCGGGCTGTCCGTCGCGGTCGACAGCCTCTCCGCCATCAGGTACGCCCGGGTTAAGGTGCTGCGCGACGAGACCGGGCTCGCGGTCGACTACGCCGTCGACGGGGACTTCCCGTGCTACGGCAACCACGACGACCGGGTCGACGCCATCGCCGTCTGGCTCGTCGAGGCGTTCATGGACCGGCTGCGCCGGCAGCCGACGTACCGCAGTGCCGAGCCGACGTTGTCGGTGCTCACCATCACCTCCAACGTCGTCTACGGCAAGCACACCGGCAACACTCCGGACGGACGGCGCGCGGGCGAGCCGTTCGCACCCGGCGCCAACCCCGGCAACGGCCGGGACCGGCACGGCCTGGTCGCCTCCGCGCTGTCGGTGGCGAAGCTGCCCTACGCCAGCGCTCGGGACGGAATCTCGCTGACCAGCACCATCACCCCCGGCGGGCTCGGCCGCACCCGTGCCGAGCAGATCACCAACCTGATCGGCGTGCTGGACGGGTACGCCGATGCCGGCGGCTACCACATGAACGTCAACGTGCTCGACCGGGCCACCCTCGAAGACGCCATGGCCCACCCCGAGCGCTACCCCCAGTTGACCATCCGGGTCTCCGGCTACGCGGTCAACTTCGTCCGGCTCACCCCCGAGCAGCAGCGCGACGTCATCTCCCGCACCTTCCATGGATCGCTGTGAAGACCGCCGTTCGCCGGGTAGCCGCGGCCGTCCACTCCTGGGACGCCTCGACCGGAGTCGACGGTCCCGGCACCAGGTTCGTGGTGTTCCTGGCGGGCTGCCCGCTGCGCTGCCTCTACTGCCAGAATCCGGACACCTGGCGGATCCGGCCGGGGCAGCGTATCGGTCTCGACGAACTCTGGACTCTGGTGTCGCGGTTCGCGCGGTTCATCCGGGTAGCCGGCGGCGGCCTCACCGTCAGCGGCGGCGAGCCCCTGCTCCAGCCGGCGTTCACCGCGGCGCTGTTGACCCGTGCCCGGGAGGCGGGCCTGCACACCGCGTTGGACACCTCCGGCGTGCTCGGCGACCGGGCCACCGACGCGCTGCTGGACGCCACCAGCCTGGTCCTCCTCGACATCAAGTCCGGCGACCCGCAGACGTACCGCAGGGTGACCGGCGGCGAGTTGGACCCGACCCTGCGGTTCGCCCGCCGGCTCGCCACCCGTGGCAATCGGATGTGGATCCGATTCGTGCTGGTGCCCGGCCTGACCGACGCGCCGGCCAACGTCGACGCGGTGGCTCGGCACGCCGCCGCGCTCTCCACGGTGGAGCGGATCGAGGTGCTGCCGTTCCACCGGCTCGGCGCGGCCAAGTACGCCGCCCTGGGGCTGAGGTTTCCGCTCGCGGCGACTTCTCCGCCGTCGCCGGAGCTGCTGGAGCGGGTACGCGACCAGTTCCGCGCACATGGCCTGACCACCCTCTGACCACACGCTCTCCGAGCCCGCGACCGGCAGGGCACAACCGGCGGGCAGACGGGTCCGAAGGTCCCGGGCCGGATGGCAGTCAGGCCCTGGATCGGACATTCGGCACGGCGGATCGGTGAGTGCTCGACCCGCGGAACCGGGAGCTGCTGATCAGCCTCGGTGCTGCGGTGTTCAACCTACGGGTGGCGATGCTCGCCCGTGGTCGTGTGCCGGTGCTACGCCTACTGGCGGACGCCGGCGAACCGGATCTCGCCGCCCAGGTCACGGTCGGCCCGTCGACCCGCCCACCGGGGACGGCGCTGATGCTGGCCGAGGCGATCTCCCGCCGGCACACCAACCGGCAGCCGATGCGCGACCTGCCCGTCCCCGCTGAGGCGCTCACCGACCTGTCTGCCGCCGCCGAGGCCGAGAGGGCACGGGTGGTCGTCACCGACGCACTCGCCCGCGACGCTGTCCTCGACGTGGTCCGCATCGCCGAAAAGCGACGCCGGCACGACCTGGCGTACCGACGGGAACTGGGCGAGTGGACCGGGTTCCGCCCGAGGCACCGTGACGGCGTACCGCCGGAGGCGTTCGGGCCGCGCGACGCGCTGGAAACGATGCCGATCCGCGACTTCGGCGTCGTACGGTCCGCGCGGCGGCGTGGCCCCGCCCGGTTCGCGCAGGTTCCGACGATCGCCGTCCTCTACACCCGCAGTGACAACCCGGACGAGTGGCTGCGCTGCGGACAGGCGCTGGAGCGGGTGCTGCTGACGAGCACCGTACGCGGCCTGGCGTCGACGATCATGACGCAGCCGGTGGAGGTGCCGGACCTGCGGGTGCTGCTGGAGGATTCCGCCGACGGATACCACGCCCAGGCCGTCCTGCGGTTCGGCTACGGCCCGCCCGGTGCGGCATCCGCCCGGCGGCCCCTGACGGAGGTGCTCGTCCGTACCGGGACGGGTCCAAGGTCCCGGACCGACCGGGAGGCCGGCCCTGCCGGGTGGGCGGAGCGGCCGGCACGCTGAAGTCATGGCTTCCAGCACGGCACCGGTGGTGGCGCGGGGACTGACGGCCCAGGCCGCGGCGGCCCGGCTTCGCGCCGAGGGGCCCAACACGGTGGCGGCGCCGGCCCGACGGCACCTGGTGACCCGGATCGCGCGCCAACTCGGCGATCCACTCGTCGCGCTGCTGATCGCGGCCGCCGTGGTGACCACGGCCCTGGGCGACCATCCGGACACCGTCGTGATCGCGCTGGTCGTCGTCGTCAACACCGCGATCGGGGTGTTCCAGGAGGTCAGGGCGGACCGGGCGATCGCCGCCCTGGACCGGATGGCCGCGCCGACCGCACGGGTGGAACGCGACGGTCGGCACCTGGTCGTCCCCGCCGCCGAGCTGGTCAGGGACGACCTGGTGCACCTGGAGCCGGGCGACGTCGTCCCGGCCGATCTGCGGCTGTCGGAGGCGTACCGCCTGCAACTGGACGAGGCCGCGCTGACCGGCGAGTCCATACCGGTGACCCGGGAGGCCGGCGCGGAGGCGTTCGCCGGCACCGTCGTGGTCACCGGGCGCGCCACCGGCGCGGTCGTGCGTACCGGTCCGGCCAGCGCGCTCGGCCGGATTGCCGCCCTCGTCGCGACGACCCGGCCCGCACCCACT
>NZ_JBEEAC010000025.1:0-88509 GCF_040120695.1 Plantactinospora sp. B6F1
CTACGCTGTGGCACACGGCCACCGCACGATCTTCGGTTGTCCTCACAAACCATCGATGATCAACGCGGTGGCCGTCCTCATGCCCACGCCACGCCCATGGCCGAAGCCAAGTGACGTTGGAGTACTAAGCAAACCTCACGTATCCGCGTTACGGGGTCGCGTCCTGGGCGGAGCCAGGGCTAGCGTCGGCTGCAGGTTGTCCGTCTGTCCAGCGGACGAAACCGCTGGACAGACGGACAAGTCGCAGCCGTGGTGCAGCCACACCTCGGCCGCTGTCGCCCTCATTCCTATCCCGATGAAGGAGGTTGTATGAGGACGCGTTCCAGACTACTCGCAGCTGGGGTAGTCGCTGTTCTCTGCGTGACCGGACTTGCCGGTCCCGCGAATGCTGGCGCTGGCCAGCAGGTGCTGAGGGGATCGTCGGTCGCCTCGTACCAGGGCCGCATGATCGACCTGTCCAAGAGCTGGGAAGACGCCCAGGTCTGTGCCGTACTGTCGCGCAACGACGTGCGCTGCTACGCCTCAACTGATGAGGCCGCCGCCGCGCTCGCTGGCGAGGCGGCCAAGGCCAGCAGCGCCCGTGGCTCCGACGAGCCCGTCTCGCCTATGTCGACCTGGCATGGGTGCCCCGATGACTGGCTGTGCGTCTACGAGCACACGAACTGGGGAGGCCGGCGGCTTCAGTTCAACGACGAGCAGTGGCACTGGCTCGGCGACTACGGCTTCGTGGACCAGACCTCGTCGTGGACGAACAACCAGGGCGGCGGTCTGCTCGGCTGTTCTGGATCCGACTGGGGCGCACTCGGTAACGGCGCAGGCGACAACCGGAACCTCGAAGACTGTGCGGCGTCATCGAGTCTGGGCAGCTACGACAACCAGACCGAACACGTCCACGGCTGACCCTTTCCCAAACGGTTCCTCGTCCAATTAGCAATGCCAGCGTGGGTGGGGTGGCGCCGATCGGCACCACCCCACCCACCGGTTACCGGGGCATCGTCGTGTACTCCGCGCCGAGATAGGACCGGTAGGAGATGACCGCGGGAATTGGGACGTTCAACTTGCCCGCGCTGGTGGTGAGGACTTCCTCGTAGCCGAGGAACACCCCGGTACGCGGGTCGATGATGATCGTGTACTCGGTGGGTAGGCCGTGGACATCGGAGGTCATCGCGAACGCTTCGCCGGTACGGCCGGCCCGGTCGACGACTGTGCCCGCGACGGTCATCCCGGGAAGGTCGGCGAGCAGCCGCAGCGCGGCCGCTCGTTGCGCCGGACCCAGCAGACGCACACCGGCGAGTTCGGCGACGTCTTCCAGGTACTGAACCGGCGCGTCATGCTCGCTCCCGGCGGCGGTGAGCCACCCACGCACGGACTCATCGGCTGGCACGGCACCCCGCCAGCCCCTACGGAACTCGCCCGATCGGTAGTCTGTCACCTCTTCCGACGGCCCGACGCTCCCACCGTCCGCCAGCCACTTCCTCCGCTCCGCGTCCGACCGGAAGGTCGGTGGCAGCGCACGCTTGATCCTCCGACCGGCGTCGTCGTCGGTCCGCCAGGACCGCCACTCCTGCGGAACCACCACGGACGTGGTGTTTCCGCCGGAGACGGCGGAGTTCAGAAACCAGTTCGTCGAATGAAGGTGCTCCACCGTCCCGGGCGGCCGGACCGGCGCCGGGGCGGCCGAAGCGACCTCGGCGAGTTGCCGCAGCCTCGAACCGGCTGATTCGGCACTCACCGACGGCTGGTAGTGCAAGATCGGCGGCGTGGCCGCGTATACCGGCTGCGGCGCACGGGTCGCCTCGATCACGGCACCTGCCGCCACCGCCGTCACGGCAGCCGCTGCGGCGACCAGTAGGAGCCGACGCCGTGGCGCCACCCGCGCCGCCCCGACCACGGCAGGGGTGGACGCGAGAATCCGTCGAAGATCACGCCCCCGACGCTCCTCATCCGGCGGCTGTCCGCCCCGCGCGGGATCCAGACCACCCAGCAACTGCCGCATCTCATCGACAGCACCCATCTCATCCACCCCTTTTCGACACTGATGGCTCCACCACGGGACCGCTGTCCATCCGGTCGCCGCTGACGCGCAGGAGGCTCCGCAGCCGTCGACGGGCCCGCAGCAGACGCATCGCGAACGTCGCTCGCGAACACCCAAGGACCCTCGCCGCGTCCCCAGCGGTCAACCGCTCCCACGCCACGAGCCGCAGAACCTCCCGGTCCACCGCCGCTAACCGGTCGAAGGCCACCGCGACATCACGCCGACTGATCACCCCGTCCGCGTGATCAGCCACCACCGACTGGTCCGGCTCCGCCGCGACCCGCAACGCCAACTCCCGCCACCGCCGACGTCCCCGGACCTCGTTGGCCAACACATGTCGAGCAACGCCGTACAGCCACGCCAACGCGGCGTCGGACGGCACCTCGGCCAGACGACGCCAGGCGACCAGGAACACCTCCGCCACGGCGTCACCGACGTCCGACCCGACGACACGGCGGGCCACATACCGGTGAATATCACCGTGGTAACGCTCGTAGAGCTCGGTGAACCGTCGCTGCGCGGCGTCCATGACACCTCCTACCGTGCTTATGTCCGGCACAGCCCCAAACATCACACACAGCATCAGACGAGTTGCCGGAGAGCATCAGCAGCCAGGCCGGCATTCCACCAGCCGAGGACCCGCAGGCCGCCCGGACCCCGCAGGCCGCCCCAAAATCTGCCGGAGTCGGGTTGCCGGCCCAGAGATCTGCGGCGTTACCCGCAACCCCGCAGCGCTTCCGGATACGCCGCCGCTAACGGAGGACGTCCATCGTTCAGGTCACCGCCAGGCACGCCTGGCTGGCGTGACCCTCGGCTCGAACGCATCCTCACCTACCCCGCGCCACACCCTCGGACAGCCCCAGACACTCCTCCCTTCCACCCGTGACCAACCATCTCGAGGCCCACCGACAAGGTCATCAAGAAAACGACAGATCGATGAGAAAGAGCCACCGACAAAATGCTAAGAAACATTCGACCAAGCCCAGGTCAACGAGCTGCGGGCCGACATTTCAAACGAGAATCTACAACCAGCAACAACTGCCCCGCACAATAGACAGCTTTCTATAACGATGCTCCGGGCATATGCTCACGACGCCCTGTCGGCAGGAGCGCGACGCCGGGCCGGCGGGCGACTGTCGGATGCCCCCGGAGGAACCCGATGCCACGGCGATCCGGAACACCACGCTGGGCGGTCCACGCCGTCGTACTGACGGTGCTGCTGCCGGTGCCGCCCGCCTCCGCCGCGCCGGCCGGGTCCGGGTACCCGGACGGCCGCGACACCCGAGCACCGACGGCGACGCTCGGCCGGCCCCGGGCGGTCGACTTCGCCGTCTACGGCTTCAGCCAGTCCGACGTGCACGAGGAGGACCCACAGGTCTACGAACTCGTCCCCGACGTCACCATCCGGGCCATCGGAAAGTGGTCCACCAACGGCGACGAGGCGACCGACTACAACTTCGCGCAGATCCGGCGCTACCACGCCCGGGGCATCACCTTCATGGGCAGCGGGACGGCCAGCGTCATCTTCCGGCGGGACTTCGCCAGCACCGAGATCTTCGACGACATGTCGACCCGCGACGCCGACAACAACCCGGTGCCGCACGACGAGTTCGGCTTCCCCGACCCGGCCCGCCGGGGCAACATCTTCAATCCGAGGTACCGCGACCACCTGCTCGGCTGGGCAAAGATCCAGATCGACGGCGGGGTGGACGGGATCAACCTCGACGAGGTGAACGCCGGGTTCAGCGGCGGGCAGAAGTACGGCTTCAACGGTAACGAGGGCTTCGACGACTACGCCATCGCCGACTTCAACCGGTACCTGCTGGCGAAGTACCCGACCTTCACCGCCGCCGACTGGACGTCCCGGTTCGGCATGACCGACGACAACCTCGTCCGCGCCGACGTACCCGCCGACGATCTGACCCGCAACTTCAACTACCGCGACTACCTGCGGGCCAACGGCTGGAACCTCGACCCGCTCACCCCCGCCAACCCGATGGCCGCCGAGTGGGGGCGGGTGACCGCCAACCGGATGTACGCCGACGACCACTCGTTCACCGCCAGCTACCTGCGGCGGTACTGGAAGGAGATGGTCGACGAGCTGCGGGCGTACGCCCGGGACACCGCGCGCCGCCGGCTCCTGGTCAGCTCTAACGGCCTGCTGCCGTACGTCGACTTCAACAGCGTCGGGATGTACCCGTGGAACCCCGACGAACAGACCCCGGACTTCCGGGGCGCCGACTACGTGCCGGTGGTCGACGGGCACCTCGACGGCGCGAAGTCGTTGCAGGCCAACTACCGGTACCTCAAGGAGAAGAACCGCGAGATCGCCGGTGACGTGCCGGTGGCGGTCTTCATCGACTGGCCCAGCGACATGATGACCGACTACCAGAACCTGCCGCTCGCCGAGAAGCGGGACTACTGGCAGATCTTCGGCGCCGAGGCGTACGCCAACGGGCTCTTCCCGGCCTTCCACCTCAAGGACACGATCGGTGGCCCGACGGCGGAGCAGTCCGGGATGCTCGACTTCTTCCAGACGTACACCCGGTTCTACCGGGAACACCGGGCGCTCTACCGGGACAACGCACCAGGTCCGCAGCGGGTCCGGGTCGGGGTGGCCAACGTCGCGGCGAGCCTGCTCGTGCAGCGCGGCAGCGGGACCCGGACGCTGCACCTGGTCAACCACAACTACGACCGGGGGATCATCCCGCAGACCGGCGTCGCCGTGCGGGTCGACCTGCCGTCCTGCCCCCGGCGGATCGAGCTGGTCTCACCCGACTTCGCGGGGTCGCGGGCGCCGGCCTGGTCCTGCCGGCACGGCCGGCTCTCGGTCACCGTGGACCGGCTCGACTACTACGACGTGCTCGTGCTGAGCTGACGCTGACCGGCCGGTCAGCCACGACTGCCGGCCGGTCAGCCCCCGTGCCACGCCCGCGCCCGCCCCCGTTCCCACCGGGTCGGGCCACCGGGTCGGGCCGCCGGGTCAGGCCGCCGCGTCGAGCCGGGCCCGCTGCTCGGTGCTGAGCACCAGCGACACCCCGGCCAGGGCCTCCCGCAGCTGCGCGGCCGTGCTCACCCCGACGATCGGGGTGGCGGCCGGGTTGCCACCGGCCAGCCAGGCGAGCACCACGTGGTTGCGGGTGGTGCCGGTCTCCGCGACGATCTCGTCCAGTACCGCGAGCCGGCGCTCGGTGCCCGGGTGCGCGTACTCCGACGGAAGCGGCTTGTCCGCCCGGGTGTACTGGCCGCCGAGCAGCGGCGTGTACGCCCACAGCGACATCTCGGGGTGGCACTCCAGGTAGTCGACCACCTCATCGCTGACCGCGCCGAACCGGTGCACCACGCTCGGCCGGGTCCCGGGGCGGGGCCGCAGGTAGCTGAGCTGCTGCTGCAACACTGTGAAGCCGGTCATCCCGTTGGACCGGGCGATCTCCCGGGCCCGCTCCACCCGCCAGATCGCGTGGTTCGAGCAGCCGAGCGCCCCGACCGTACCGGCGGAGACGAGTTCGTCGAAGGCCGCTACGGTCTCCGCCAGCGGTGTGCGGTGGTCCTCCATGTGTGCCCAGTAGAGGTCGACGTGGTCCACGCCGAGCCGGCGGAGGCTGCCGTCGATCCCGTTCTTGATCGTCGAAGCCGAGAGGCCCTCCGCGGTCTCCGGATACCGGCCGGCCACCGTCGGCTCGCAGCCGACCTTGGTGCTGATCTTGATCCGATCGCGTACCCCCGGTCGCCGGGCCAGCCAGCGACCGAGCAGTTCCTCGCTCTGTCCGCCGTACCCGCTCGGATCCTTCCAGAAGGCGTAGCAGTTCGCGGTGTCGATCCAGGTGCCGCCGGCCTCGACGAACTGGTCCAGGAGTTCGAAGGAGCGCCGCTCGTCTTGGACAGTGCCGAAGTGCATGGCGCCGAGCGCGATGTTGTAGGTCATGACGGCAACGATAGGCGCGATCGGACAGGCGGTACGCTCCAATGTCGTGGCAGATTCCCAGACCAATTCGGCGTGGGCGACGCTGCTGGACATCGAGCCCCGGGAACGTGCCCGGCGTTCCCTGCACGAACGGCTGACCCGCGCGCTGCGGGCCGCTATCCGGGACGGTCGGCTCGCGACCGGCGCCGCCGTGCCGCCCAGCCGCGCGCTCGCCGAGGAACTCGGCTGCTCCCGCTGGGTGGTGACCGAGGCATACGCGCAACTGGTCGCCGAGGGGTACCTGGCGGCCCGGGTCGGCTCCGCCACCCGGGTCTCGTGGTCGCCGGAGAACGCGCCGGCACGCCGCCGCGCGGTGCCCCCGCCGGCGCAGCCACCGGTCCGGTACGACCTGGCACCCGGGTTGCCCGACCTGCGGGCATTCCCCCGTCGACGCTGGACCGAGGCGGTGCACTCGGTCACCGGCTCGGCCGCCCAGTACGACCTCGGTCCACCCGACCCCGCCGGCCATCCGGGACTGCGTGGCACCCTCGCGGAGTACCTGCGGCGGTCGCGCGGCGCCGACGCGCAGCCCGGCTCGGTGGTCGTCTGCGCCGGCATCACCGACGGGCTGTTCCGGATCTGCCGGGCACTGCGGGCCGAGGGGATCGCCGAGGTGGCGGTGGAGGAGCCGGGGTGGGGTCGGCTACGGGAGGCGGTGGTAGGCGCCGGGCTGCGGGTCTGCCCGGTGCCGGTGGACCGGGACGGGTTGCGCGTGGCCGAGCTGGCGCGCTCCGGCGGGGCTCGGGCGGTGGTGGTCGGCGCGGCACACCAGTTCCCGACCGGGGCGATGCTCAGCCCGGAGCGCAGGGCCGAGCTGGTCCGCTGGGCCCGGACGGTGGACGGGTACGTCGTCGAGGACGACTACGACGCCGAGTTCCGGTACGACCGGCGGCCGATCGCGGTGATTCAGGGTCTGGATCCGCGCCGGGTCTTCCTGGCCGGTTCGGTCAGCAAGACCCTCTCCCCCGCCCTCGGCCTGGGCTGGACGGTCGCGCCGCCGGCCCTGCTCCCGGCGCTCCGGGCGGCGAACGCCGTCGCGGCGCCCCCGCCCGTGCTGGACCAGCTCGCCCTGGCCACCTTCATCGACCGGGGTTGGTACGACAAGCACCTGCGCGCGGCCCGACGCCGGTTCCGGACCCGCCGGGACCTGCTCGTGCGGGAGCTCACCGCCCGGGTACCGGACGGCCGGGTGGCCGGCACCGCCGCCGGGCTGCACATCCTGTTGCACCTGCCGACCGGGACCGACACCGCGGCGGTGGTCGCCGGGGCGGCGACCACCGGACTGCGGCTGGCGGACCTCGACGCGTACCGGGCGGAGCCATCCGGGCCGCCCGCGCTCGTCCTCGGGTACGGCAACATCACCGACGCCGAGATCCCGCCGGCGGTCGGGTTACTGCGGGCCGCACTGGACGCAGCGCGGACGGCGCGCCCGCCGGGTCGGCGGGGCCGGGGAATGGAAGGTGGACGGGGCCGCCGCCAACGACCCGCTGGCGGCGGCCCCGGAATCCGGTGATCCGTCCGGTACCGGTTTACGGCGCGCCGGGTGGGACCACCCGGACGACCGCCCACTGGTTGCGGTGACCGGGCTGGAGCAGGTCGAACCGGACACCGAAGTTCAACCCGACCTCGCCCGGGTTGCCGGTGCCGGTCACGACCCCGCCACCCAGGTCGATGCCGTACTGGCTCCGCGCCGGCTTGCCGTTCGCGTCGACGATCCGCACCGAGTACGGTGCGTTGCCCTCGGAGGGCAGCACGACCGACGCGTCGGCGTCGCGGAAGAACAGCGGGTTCGTGGCGTCGAGGTCCGGCCGGTACTCGACGCCCGGGTACCAGCCCCGGCTGTCGGTGAACGACCTGACCCCGGGCTGCGCCTTGAACTTGGTGCAGTACGCGCTGAACGGCTCGTTCGGCGCCTCGAAACACTCGGTGAACGGGTAGGTCCGGCCGAAGCCGAACGCCGCGTTCGACGACTGCGGCCGCGAGGGCAGGTTGTCCAGCCCCGACGGGTCCTTCGCCGCCGCCCGGCCCTGTCGGCGGTACGGGTCGAAGTGCGAGTCCACGATCAGCAGACCGCCCTTGGACCCGATGCTCGGCGGGTCGAACAGGTTGTTGAGGGTCAGGTTCAGGTTGCCGTAGCTGGTGTCCCGGTACCAGACGAGCATGCCGGGGGCGTTGTACGGTACCCGGTTCACCTTCCAGGCACCGTCCCGGTTGTAGTTCGTCTGGTACGCGTACTTCAGGCCCTCGTCGAAGCCGTCGTGGTTGCGCCACTCGGCGAGGTAGTAGTGCGCGTAGGAGAACTCACCGGGCGAGATGGTCCAGCCGGCGCCGGTGGTGGTGGTGAAGCTGCCGACGGTCGCGGTCCAGCCGTTGGCGCCGCTCTCCACGTCGTCGGACCAGACGGTTGCGCCGTCGGCGGTGACCGAGAAGTCGTCGGTGAACCAGCCGGTGTCCTCGAACGCGGCGTCGGTGGCGTACCGCAGCCGCAGTTGCACGGTCTGCCCCGCGAAGCCGGTCAGGTCGACGTAGTCGTGCCGCCACTGCCCACCGGTGCTGCCGGTCAGCCCGTACCGCTTGTCACCGTAGTCGTGCATCCGGCCGTTCGGGTCGGCGTAGCCGTCGTCGGTGGAGACGAGGTCGCCGGCGGAGTCGAAGACCTTCTGCTCGGCCCAGCTGGCGCCACCGTCGGTGGAGACCTCGACGAAGCCGAAGTCCCAGTCCTCCTCGATGGAGTAGTTGTTCCAGAGCCAGAATCGCAGGTCACCGCCGGCCGGCAGCTCCAGGGTGCGGGTCAGCCGCACGTCGGCCCAGGACTGGTCGTTGTTGGTCCACCACTGGCCCTGGCCGCTGTGCGGGGTGGAGAGGCTGATCTGCTTGGGTGGCAGGTTCACCCGCACCCCGTCCTCGGTGCCGACCGGGGTCCGCGAGGTCTGCCCGACCTTGATCCGGGCCGGGTCGTCGCCGGGATTCAGGATCACCGGGTCGGCCCAACCGAGCACGAACTTGTCCCAGATGCCCATGTGGGTCGGGATGCCCTGGAAGATCGGTCCGGTGTGCGAGCCGGCGGACATCAGGTCCCAGAAGTCGACGTCCGAGTCGCCGCCGGAGCCGATGTCGTACAGGTCCGGCAGGCCGAGGTCGTGGCCGTACTCGTGGGCGAAGACCCCGACGCCGGAGTCCTCCGGCTGGACGATGTAGTTGCTGATCATCTTGTCGGTACCCGGGATGGTGTGGCCGGGCACGATGGCGGACGAGTGCGCCCAGATCGCGTACGGACCCTCCGCGCCACCGCCGCCGGACTTGTCCTCACCCGCGTGCACCAACACGAGGTGGTCGACGACGCCGTCCGGCTCGTTGAAGTTGCCGTCGCCGTCGGCGTCCGCGGTGTCCTCGATGTCGTAGTCGGCCCACGGGAAGTCCGGGTTCTGCGCGGCCAGCACGTTGACCGCGTCGATGCCGAGCGCGCTGGGCCCGGCCGGGTTGTCCGGGTGTCCGTTCATGTCCTGGCTGGCCCCGGCCACCCACTCGCCGTCGACCAGCGTGCAGGTGTCGGCGCCGTACCACGCCTCGGAGTGCGGCACGGTCACCCAGGGGGTCGCCTCGCCGTCCACGGTGTACGCGCCCTTGGACATCTCCAGGTACATGTTGCGCATGGTGTAGCCGCGCAGGTCGATGCCGCGCCGACCGTCCGGACCGCGCAGGTCGGTGCGGACCCGCTCGGTGATGCCCTGCCGGCTGTAGAGCATCCGGTTGTAGAACTCGGTGGAGAAGTCCGGCACCCACATCGAGTTGTTGTCCGGGTGCGACGCGTTCGCCGGGTTCGGGATGTTGTTGTGCAACGGTCCGTTCTGGACGCTGCCGGGCACGCAGTCGCGCTCGTTCTCCGGCGTGGTCGCGTCGTCGAAGGTCGCCCGTGGCACCATCACGCCGGTGAAGTCGTCATTGGCCTCGGGGTCGAACTCGACCAGGATGGTCAGCAGCTTCGCGACCTGCGTCTCGTCGGCCCGCTTGTAGCGGATGTGCCGGGGGTTCCTCCCGGTCCGGATCGCCTCGGCCTCGGTCTTGGCCAGCCCTCGGGCCGCCACCGGGTTGCCCTCGGCGAACTTCCGGCCGAACGCGGCCACCGGGTCCGGCTTCGCCTGCTTGATCTTGCGCTTGCCGCCCTGGACCACCACCTCGGGGCCGTCGCTGGGCCGCTCGACCTTCGGGTCGACATAGTTGATGTAGTAGTCCCGCTCGGTCGGCGTGAACCGGGCCGCCCGGTCCGCGGTCGCCGGCCCGGCACCGCTGACCGCCAGCCCGACCGACACGACCAGCAGCACCGGTACCGACGTCGCGAGCAGGCGCTTTCGCGCGCCGGCCCCTCTCATCCCCCCGCCGACTGTCACTCGTCGCACGTCCCTCCCCTTCCGCGCATGCGTGGAGCGAAGCAGCCACCCGGCGCAGCCGTGCGGACACGCGGGCAACGACAGGGACGCTATGCGACGACACGGTCATGGACAACCACCGTTGCCGTTTCGGCATCACACAACCGTCCAACCAGGCAGTCCGGGCAGGTCGGACCATCGGGCACGTTCCCGGCGGAGGGCGTCCGGCCGGTTCGGCGCGGGGGGCGGAAATCGCTCCACGGCTCAATCACCTAGACGAACGTCGATATCTCTACTACAGTGCCGCTCCATCGGCGACAGGAAAGCGCGTTCCTAGGGTCCCTGAACCACCACCCACGCTCCGGAGGTCCTCCGACATGACGCAGCACATGGCGACGACCGGCGTCGTCCGCCCCGTCAGACGCTGGCGGGCGGCAGCCCTCGCCGGCGTGACCACGCTCGCCACGGTGGCGACGATCGGCGTCGTCGACGTCGGCACCGCCTCGGCGGCGACCGTCGACACCAACGCGACCTACGTAGTCATCTCCCGACACAGCGGCAAGGCCCTGGACGTCTTCGAGTGGGCCACCAACGACGGTGCGCCGATCGTCCAGTTCGCCCGCAACGACCTCGCCGTCCAGCAGTGGCGGTTCGTCGACGTCGGCAGCGGCTACTACAAGGTCCGCTCGGTGCACAGCGGCAAGGTGCTGGAACTGCCCAACGCCAACGACGGCACCCGCCTGGTCCAGACGACCGACAACAACAACACCCGACAGCACTTCCGGCTCGCCGACTCCGACGGCGGGCACGTCCGGTTCATCAACCGGCACAGCGGCAAGGCCCTGGACGTCTGGGAGTGGTCGACCGCCGACGGCGCCCCGATCGCCCAGTTCACCGACCTGAACGGCGCCAACCAGCAGTGGCGGCTGGTCACCGTCGGCGGCGGGGGCACGCCCCCGACCACCCCACCGCCGTCGGGAAGCTGGCCCACCCCGACCGGACAGGTCAGCGTCAACGGCACCATCTCGGTCTCCGGCACCCTGGACGGCGGGATGCGCCGGTACTGCTGCATCGGCGACGGCGGTCAGGAAGAGGACCAGGACCCGATGTTCAGCCTCGCCTCCGGCGCCACCCTGCAGAACGTCATCATCGGCGCCCCCGCCGGGGACGGCGTGCACTGCTCCGGGCCGTGCACGCTGCGCAACGTCTGGTGGGAGGACGTCGGCGAGGATGCCGCCACCTTCCGGGGCAGCGGATCGCCGAGCTTCCTGGTCGACGGCGGTGGTGCGCGCAGTGCCAGCGACAAGGTCTTCCAGCACAACGGGCCCGGCACGCTGACCATCCAGAACTTCCAGGCCAGCAACTTCGGCACCTTCTACCGGTCCTGCGGCAACTGCTCGACCCAGCACCGGCGCAACGTCGTCATCCGCAACGTCACGCTGACCCGGCCCGGCAACACCGTCGCCGGAATCAACGTGAACTACGGCGACACCGCCCGGTTCACCGGGATCACCATCGTCAACGACTCCGGCCGGTCCATGGTGATCTGCCGGAAGTACAACGGCAACGACGACGGTGACGAACCCACCCAGGTCGGCACCGGCGCCGACGGCACCAACTGCATCTACTCCTCGTCCGACCTCACCTACCGGTAACAGCCGGCCCGGTCTACCGGTAACAGCCGGCCCGCACCGGGCGGGTCCGCGCGACACATGCGCGGGCCCGCCCACCCCGGCGCCTCGGGCACCGTCCGCCGGCACCCCGGCAACGGCGTCCCGCCGGTCAGTGCGACTCGCGGGCCACCCGGTCGCCGCTGGCACCTACCAGGAACTCCAGGTCGGCGCCGGTGTCGGCGCCGAGCACGGTGTCGACGTACAGTCGCTCCCAGCCCCGCGCCGGCTGGGCGAAGGCGGTGGTCATCGCCTCGGCCAGCGGTCGGGCCGCCAGGTCGCCGGCCGGGATGTCCACGTCGAGCCGACGCGCCTGCACGTCGAGCACGATCGGGTCGCCGGTGCGTACCCGGCCGAGCGGCCCACCGGCGGCGGCCTCCGGCGCGACGTGCAGCACCACGGTCCCGTACGCGGTGCCGCTCATCCGGCCGTCGCAGACCCGCACCATGTCGCGGACGCCCCGGCGCAGCAGCTTCTCCGGCAGCGGCAGGTTGGCCACCTCCGGCATCCCCGGGTAGCCCTTCGGTCCGCAGCCGCGCAACACCAGTACCGAATCGGCGTCGACGTCGAGATCCGGGTCGTCGAGCCGGGCGTGCAGCTCCTCGACCGAGTCGAAGACGACCGCCCGGCCCCGGTGCCGCAGCAGGTGCGGCGAGGCGGCGGCGGGCTTGATGATCGCGCCGGCCGGTGCGAGGCTGCCGCGCAGCACCGCGATCCCCGCCTCCGGCAGCAGCGGCGCGCTGCGGGTCCGGATCACCTCCGGGTCACTGATCTCGTGCCCGGCCAGGTAGTCGCCGATCGGCCGGCCGGTCACCGTCGGCGCCGCCGGATCGAGCAGGTCGGCGACCTGGTTCAGCACGGCCGGCAGGCCACCGGCCCGGTGGAAGTCCTCCATCAGGAAGCGGCCGGCCGGTTGCAGGTCCACCAGCAGCGGTACGCCGCTGCCGAGCCGGTCGACGTCGTCCAGGGTGAGCGGCACACCGACCCGGCCGGCGACGGCCAGCAGGTGCACCACCGCGTTCGTCGAACCGCCCAGCGCGGCCAGCGCCACGATCGCGTTCCGGAAGGACCCCTCGGTCAGCACCTGGCTCGGCCGGCGCTGCTCGGCGACCATCTCCACGATCAGCCTGCCGGTGCCATGGGAGCGGGCCAGCAGCCGGCTGTCGGCGGCGGGCAGACCGGCCGTGCCCGGCAGGGTCATCCCGAGTACCTCGGCGAGCAGCCCCATCGTCGAGGCCGTGCCCATGGTGTTGCAGTGCCCACGGCTGCGGATCATCGACGACTCGGAGGCGAGGAACCCCTCCGGGGAGAGCGTTCCGGCGCGTACCTCCTCGGAGAGTCGCCACACGTCGGTGCCACAGCCGAGCGGCACGCCCCGGAACGTACCGGTCAGCATCGGGCCGCCGGGCACCACCACCGCCGGCAGGTCGACCGAGGCGGCACCCATCAGCAGCGCCGGGATGGTCTTGTCGCAGCCGCCGAGCAGCACCACCCCGTCGACCGGGTTGGCCCGGATCATCTCCTCGATCGCCATCGCGGCCATGTTCCGCCACAGCATCGCCGTCGGCCTGACCTGCGTCTCCCCCAGCGAGACGACCGGCAGGTTCAGCGGCACGCCGCCGGCCTCCCAGATCCCGTTGGCGACGCTCGACGCCACCTCGTCGAGGTGCCGGTTGCAGGGGGTGAGGTCGGAGGCGGTGTTGGCGATCGCGATCTGCGGGCGTCCCTCGAACGCCGAGTCCGGCGCGCCACGCCGCATCCACGCGCGGTGCAGGTAGGCGTTACGGTCCGAACCGGCGTACCACTGATCGCTCCGGAGTACAGGCATACTCTCCATTATCAAGAACAACTTCGGGTACGCCCACGCCGTCCTCCCCGAATCCCGGCCTCGCCACGGCACCGCCGGGTCCGGGACGGTGAGCTGAGGCGTGCGTGCCTTCGTGGTGACCGGTCCGGGTGCGGCCGAGGTACGTGAGGTCGCGTCGCCGGTCGCCGGGGTGGGCGAGGTCGTCGTCGACGTGCTCCGGGCCGGGGTCTGCGGCACCGACGCCGAGTTCTACTCCGGGCTGATGGCGTACCTGCACAGCGGCGACGCCCGTTATCCGCTGCGGATCGGCCACGAGTGGTGCGGAGTGGTCTCCTCGGTCGGCCCCGGCGTGCACGACGGCTGGCTGGGGCGGCGGGTCACCGGCGACACCATGCTCGGCTGCGGCCGGTGCGCCCGGTGTCTCGGCGGACGGCAGCACCTCTGCGCGGACCGGCACGAGATCGGCATCCGGGGCGGCTGGCCGGGTGCGCTCGCCGAGCGACTGCCGGTGCCGGTCCGGGCATTACACCCGCTCCCCGACCAGGTCGACGCGACGCTCGGCGCACTGGTCGAGCCGGGCGGCAACGCGCTGCGGGCGGTCGAGGCGGCACAGGTCGGCCCCGACCGGCGGCTGCTGGTGCTCGGGCCGGGCACCATCGGCCTGCTGGTGGCGCAGATCGCGGCGGCCCGGGGTGCCGAGGTGCACCTGCTCGGCCGGGACGAGCCCTCGCTCGACCTCGCCCGCCGGCTCGGCTTCGGGTATGCCTGGACCGCGCGGACGGTGCCGGAGCCGGCGGCACTCGCCTTCGACGCGGTGGTCGACGCCGCCAACGACGAGCGGCTGCCGGCGTACGCGGTGCAGCGGGTGGAGCCGGGTGGGCGGGTCGTCTACATCGGACTAGCAGAACGGCCGAGCCTGCTCGACACCCGTGACCTGGTACTCAAGGACGTGACGGCGGTCGGTGTGCTCAGCGCCTCCGGCGGGCTCGCCGGCACGATCGAGCTGTACGCCTCGGGAGCGGTCGACCCGCGCCCGCTGGTGGCGGCGACGGTCGGGCTGGACGAGGTGGTGGCCGTGCTGCGGGGCGAACGCGACCCCGGATGGGGCGCCGCCCCGAAGATCCACGTCGATCCGCGCCGCTGAGTGTCGCTCGGCCCGGCCACGCGGCCGGATCGCACCCGCGGGATGCTCGTCGCCCTGGCCGAAGACCCGGCGGGCCGGAGCAGGCGTTCGCCGAACACCAGCAGCAGGGCGATCGCGCCGAGCAGGGCGCCGAGCAGGGCCGTGCTGTGCACGCCGTGGGTCGGCAGCGCGAGGCCGCCGACGAAGGCGCCCGCGGTGATGCCAACGTTGACGGCGGCGGAGACCGTGGCGGCGGCAAGGTCGGAGCGCCCGGGTGCCACCTGGAGCACGAGGCCGCCGAGCGTGGCGGTGAACGCGGCGAACGCCAGTCCGGCCAGGGCGATCAGGGCGACGGCCAGGCCGGGCCGGTGGCCGAACGCGTAGAGCCCGAGCAGTGCCGCCGACTGCAGGACGACGGTCGTGACCAGGGTGAGCCAGGGGCTGCGGTCCACCACCGCTCCGACGGCGAGGATGCCGAGCACGCTGACCACGCCCCGGACCAGCAGGACGGCCCCGACCGACGAGCCGGCGAGCCCGCTGACCTCGGTGATGAACAGGGCGAGATAGGTGTAAGCGGCGATGGCACCGGCGGTCGCCAGCACGGCCACCGCCACCAGCAGCCAGAATCGGCGGACGTCGGGCGTCGCGCCCCGGGCCGCATGTCCGTCCCCGGCCCGGGTCGAGGGCAGCAACGCGGCCACCACGGCGAGCACGAGCGCGCCGAGCCCGGACACCGCCAGGAAGGACGCCTGCCAGCCGGCCCGCTCACCCAGCCAGGTGCCGGCCGGCACGCCGAGGACCAGCGCGACGGTGCCACCGGCAAAGACCACCGCGACCACCCGCCCGCGCAGTGCCGGCCGGAACAGTTCGGCCGCGGCCGGCACCACCACCGCCCAGAACAGCGCATGGGTCGCCGCGGTCGCCATCCTGGCTGCCAGCAACAGCGCGAACGTGTTCGCCAACACGGTGACCGCGTTGCTGACGACGAAGCCGGCCAGCAGCGTCGAGAGCAGCCGTCGACGCGGAACTCTGCGGACCAGCGCCGTCAACGGGACCGAGGCGACCATCACCACCGCCCCGTACACGGTGACCAGCATGCCCACCCGCGCTGGCGCAACGGCGAGGTCTTCGGCCATCGGGAGCAGCAGCCCGACCGGCAGCGCCTCGGCGGTGGTGTAGAGGAACGTCCCACCGGACATGCCCGCCAGCGCGCCCACTGCCCGCCAGTGCCCCATCCGACCTCCCATGGTTACCCCCTAAACCAGTTATGCCGGAAACCGTAGCGCTGCCACCGAACCCGGTCAACTGGTAAAGTCGGTTTCGATGGAAACAGGCGAGGACGGGGCGCGGACACGCGACGACCCGACCCGGACAGGCATTGCCGGAACCCGGGCGGGCGCTGACGTGACGCGGATGCGTCTGGTCGGCGGCAACCTCGCGCTGGACTTCGTCAACACCCGCTCCGGTCCACCCACCGGGCCGCCGGACGACGACGTGCTCACCGGCTATCCCGAACTGGTCGCCTGGGCCGGATACGCGGGTGTCCTCACCGACACGGAGGCGGCGGCGCTGCGCCGGCTGTCCCGCGAGGATCCGGACTCCGCCCGGGTCACCTGCACGCGAGCCCTGCACACCCGCGACTATCTCGACGCGCTGTTCCGGGCGCTCGCCGCCGGTCGGAACCCCGGCCCGGACGTGCTGACCAGGCTGCGCGACGACGCGGCGGACGCGCTCGGCCACGCGCGGCTCGACCGGGGAAGCCCGTACGTCTGGAGCTGGCGGGACGACCGCAGTCTCGACCGACCGCTACGGCCGGTGGTGCACGCGGCGGTCCAACTGATCACCACGGGCGGGCTGGACCGGATCAAGGGCTGCGGCGGCTGCCGCTTCGTCTTCCAGGACGAGAGCAAGAACCGCAGCCGCCGTTGGTGCAGCATGGACGACTGCGGGACCGCCGAGAAGATGCGACGCTACGTGGCCGCCCGCCGCGCACGCAGATAGGTCCGCATCGCCGTTTCGCCGAACACCGCTCGACCGTCGACAGCGGCGCAGTCCTCGATCCGCCACAGGTGGTGCGCCCCGACGATCAGGGCGTACCCGCCCGTCGGGTGGGTACCGGCGCGTCCGGGCGGAGCAGTCCCAACCCGACCAGCTCCGACCAGAACTCGTCGGACGGCGGCTCGGCACCGTGCAGTGCGGCGTTCCGGCGTACCTGCTCGGGGTTGTGCGCACCGACCACCACGGAGGCGACCGCCGGATGGGCGGCGGCGAAGGCGAGCGCCGCCGCCGGCAGCGTCGTGCCGTGTTCGGCGCAGAGCGTGGCGATCGTCCGAGCCCGGTCCAGGATCTCGGCCGAGGCGTCGGTGTAGTCGTACGGAAGTCCGGCGTGCGGCCGCTCGACCGCGAGCAGCCCGCTGTTGAAGACGCCCGCATTGAGCGCCGAGACACCGCGCCGCTCGCACTCCGGCAGCAGCGTGTCCAGTGCCGGCTGCTCCAGCAGGGTGTACCGGCCGGCGATCATCACCGCGTCGATGTCGGTCTCGGCGACGAACCGGTGCAGCACCTGCCACTGCTTCGAGCCGATCCCGATGGCGCCGACCACGCCCTGGGCCCGCAGCTCGTGCAGGGCCGGATAGCACTGCTCCAGCGCCGGTGTCTGGTGGTCCTCCGGATCGTGGATCAGCACCAGGTCGATCCGGTCCAGGCCGAGCCGCAGCAGGCTCGCCTCCAGCGACCGCCGGACGCCGTCGGCGCTGAAGTCCCAGCGCCGCCGGTGGTCGGCGGGTACGTCGAAACCCTCGTCGTCGCGCCGCCCCGCCCCGGATCGGTCCGGTACGAGCAGCCGCCCCACCTTGCTGCTCACGGTGTACCCGTCGCGCGGCAGCGTACGCAGCGCGTCGCCGAGCCGCCGCTCGGAGAGCCCGAGCCCGTAGTGCGGGGCGGTGTCGAAATAGCGGATGCCGCATTCCCAGGCCGCCCGCACGGTCGCCAGCGCCTCGGCCTCATCGACCGCCCGGTAGAGGTTGCCGATCGGGGCGCAGCCGAGGCCCAGCGGGCTCACGGCCACCGTGGAGCGTCCCACCCTGCTCCCGGTCATTCGCCCGCCCGTCGCGCTCGTCGTCGGTCCGATCCGGTCTGCATGGCCGGTAGCTCCTTCCGCGATGCGTGCACCGGTGTGCGTCGTCCCGTCCGCCTGCCTGCCTGCCGATGTGGGATCGTCTCGTCCGTCAGCCTGCCGGCCGATGTGGGATCGTCTCGTCCCTCAGCCTGCCGGCCGGGGCGGGAGCCGCAGCCCGTACATGCCGCCGTCGACCCCGAGCACCGTGCCGGTGATCGCCCCGGACTGCGGGCTGGCGAGGTGGGCGATCGCCGCCGCCACCTCGTCCGCGCCGACCAGCCGGCCGGTGGGCTGGCGGACCCGGAGCGCGGCGAGTTCCGCCGCCGGGTCGTCGGCGGAGTCCAGCAGCCGGCGTACCCAGGGCGTGTCCACGGTGCCGGGGTTGACGCAGTTGACCCGGATCCCCTCCCGGACGTGGTCAGCGGCCATCGCCAGGGTCAGCGCCTGCACCGCCCCCTTGCTCGCGCTGTAGAGGGCCCGGTTGGGTAATCCGGCCCAGGCCGCGATCGAGCAGGTGTTGACGATCGCGGCGTGCGCCGAGCGGCGCAGGTGCGGCAACGCGGCCCGGGTCACCCGGACCATCCCGACCACGTTCACGTCGAGCACCCGGTGCCACTCCTCGTCCGGGTTGCTCTCCACGGTGCCCTGCGCACCGATTCCGGCGTTGTTGACGAGTACGTCGATGCCGCCGAGCGTCTCGACGGCGGTGGCGACCCCGGCGCGTACCGAGGCGTCGTCGGAGATGTCGGTGGCGATGCCGAGCAGGGGTGCGCGGAGACCGTCGGGATTCAGGTCCAGGCAGCCGACCCGGGCGCCCCGGGCGGCCAACAGGGTGGCGGTGGCCAGGCCGATGCCGGAGGCGCCGCCGGTCACCACCGCCGTCAGGCCGGTGAAGTCGCCCCGGTCGGTCGGGAAGCGTACGTCGGCGATCTCCGGTTCGCCGACGCTCATGCCTGTCCCAGTGTCTGGCGCTGCCGGCCCAGTCCGTCGATCTCCAGTTCGACGACGTCACCCGGGCGCAGATACGGCTTCGGCTCGGGCTGGCCGAGCGCCACCCCGGCTGGAGTGCCGGTGTTGACGATGTCGCCGGGACGCAGCACCAGGAAGTGGCTCAGGTAGTGCACGATCTCCGCCACCGGGAAGACCATGTCGGCGGTGTTGCCGTCCTGCCTGAGCCTGCCGTTGACCCAGAGCCGCAGCCCGAGGTTCTGCGGATCGGGCACCTCGTCGGCGGTGACCAGCCAGGGGCCGAGCGGGTTGAAGGTCTCGCAGTTCTTGCCCTTGTCCCACTGGCCGCCGCGTTCGAGCTGGAACTCCCGCTCGGAGATGTCGTGCGAGACGGCGTAACCGGCGACGCAGCCGAGCGCCTCCTCCGGGCTGGCCAGGTAGCGGGCGGTCCGCCCGATCACCACCGCCAGCTCGACCTCCCAGTCGGTCTTGGTGCTGCCGCGCGGCACCAGCACCTGGTCGTGCGGGCCGACCACGGTGTCCGGGGCCTTCATGAAGATCACCGGTTCGGCGGGGAGCGGGGCGCCGGTCTCCGCGGCGTGGTCCCGGTAGTTCAGGCCGATGCAGATGATTTTTCCCGGGCGCAGCGGTGGCCCGACCCGCAGCCCGTCGGGAAGCACCGGCAGACCTTCGACGTCGAGCCCGGCGAGCCGCTCCATGCCGCCGCCGGCCAGGAACGGGCCGTCCAGGTCGCCGACCACTGCGCCGAGGTCGCGCAACCGTCCAGCCCCGTCCAGCAGCGCCGGAGTTTCCTGCCCAGGCGCGCCAACCCGCAACAACCTCACCCGTCGCCCCCCAGAACTCCGTGCCCGACCCGCCAGGAATACCCCCGATGCCTACCAGGTGGCCTCGGGAGGGCACAAGAGCGGTCGTCCGCCCGGGACGACGGCGAATCGTCGGAATAGCGGTCAGAAACTGACCGCTATGAACCGTAGCGTCACGGTGACCAGTACGGCGAGGCGACTTGAAAAGGGTGATGACCATGTCGACGACGACCTCCGAGAGCACCGTGACCGGTGAGCGGGCCGATCTGCTGGAGTCCCTGGGCGGGGCGCGGCACTTCCTGCGCCTCACCGCGCGAGGGCTCAGCGACGAGCAGGCGGCCACCCGCAGCACGGTCAGCGAGCTCTGCGTGGGCGGGTTGATCAAGCACGTGACGGCGGTGGAACACCAGTGGACCCGGTTCATCATCGAGGGCACCTCGGCGATGCCCGCCGGTGACGATCCGGCCGGATACGAGGAGCACGCGGCCGGATTCCGGATGGAACCCGGGGAGACCCTGGCCGGGCTGCTGGAGGAGTACGAGGCCGTCGCGCGGCGCACCGACGAGCTGGTACGCACGCTGCCCGACCTCGACGCCGGCCACGAACTGCCGCCCGCGCCGTGGTTCCAGCCCGGTGCCAGGTGGAGCGCGCGGCGGGTACTCCAGCACATCGTCGCCGAGACGGCCCAGCACGCCGGGCACGCCGACATCGTTCGAGAGGCCATCGACGGGGCCAAGTCGATGGGTTAGCCGGGCGTGGTTCACGGCGAGCCCTCGCGCGGGCTCGCCGTGAGCGGTGCCGGGGTCAGGGAGCGAGGTCTCGGGGTACCACCTGCCCCGTCGGGGCGAAGCGACCGGTCAGCCGTTCCTGGCCAGCGGGGGCTCCATCTGGCTGCCACCGTCGTCGACCCGACCGTCGATCAACACCGCGCCGAGGCTGTAGCCGTAGTAGCCGTTGCCGAAGCTGAACACACCGGCGGCCGCGATGTACGGCGTACACCCGGCGGCTTCCGCCTGGGTGCCGTCGACCCGGCGGTCGCGCCTGGGGTCAGCCTTTCACCGCTCCGGTCAGTCCCCCGACGATCCGACGCTGGAAGATGCTGAAGAAGAGCAGCGCCGGGAGCATCGACAGGGAGGTGAAGGCGAGGACCTTGGCCGTGTCGACCGAGTACTGCGACGCGAAGGCCTGCACGCCGAGGGGCAGTGTGAAGGTCTCCTCCCGGTTGAGGATGAAGAGCGGCAGCAGGTAGCTGTTCCAACTGGAGATGAAGGTCAGGATGCCGACGGTGATGACCCCCGGCTTGGAGAGCGGCAGCACCATCCGCCAGAAGAAGCCGAGCCGGCTGCATCCGTCGATCGACGCCGCCTCCTGGATCTCGTCCGGAATGGCCCGGACGAACGGGACCAGGATGATGATCGTCATCGGGATGGCGAACCCGATCTGCGGGAGGATCACCCCGGGCAGCGTGTTCATCAGGCCGAGGGTTCGGACCAGGATGTAGAGCGGGGTGATCGCCACGGTCAGCGGAAACATCAGGCCGGCGGCGAAGAGCGAGTACATGGCGCCCTGGCCCCGGAACCGGTAGCGGGCCAGGATGAAGCTCGTCATCAGGCCGAGGGTGACCACACCGCCGGTGGTGAATCCGGCGACGATCGTGGAGTTGAGCACCTGTTGCCAGAACACCCCGCCGGTCAGCACGTCGAGGTAGTTTCCGGTCTCCCACGGGCTCGGCCATCCCGCCGGGTCGGTGGTGATCTGCGAGTTCGTGCGGAATCCGCCGATGACGATGTAGGCGACCGGGGCCAGCATCGCCCCGACGAGCAGCAGCGCGACGAAGTACACGGCCGGGCTTCCCCAGGCCGCTCTCCGGCTGGCTCGGGTCGGCCTGCCTGCGGCTACGGCAGTCGCGGACATCAGCGCTTCCCTCCGGTGATCGCGCCCTCGGTGTCACGGCGCAGGACGAACCGCTGGTAGACCAGTGCCACGACGAGCGAGACGAAGAACAGGACCACGGCCACGGCGTTGCCGTACCCGTACTGCCCGGCGTTGCGGCCGTTGGCCACCATGTACGTGGCCATCGTCGACGTCCCGGCCGTGGCGGCGACGTACTGGCCCCAGATGATGTAGACCAGGTCGAACAGTTGCAGGGCACCGATCATCGACAGGAAGGCCCAGATCCGGATCGTCGGCCCGAGCAGCGGCAGCGTGACACGGCGCTGGATCTGCCAGTAGGACGCCCCGTCGATCGCCGCCGCCTCGATCAGCTCGTCCGGGATGCCCTGCAACCCGGCGAGGAAGAGGATCACGGCGAACCCGATGTACTTCCAGGTGAGGATGCCCATCAGGGTCCAGATCGCCTTCTCCGGGTCGGAGAGCCACTCGCTGCGCAGCCAACCCAGGCCGAGATCCTGGAGCACGGAGTTGACGGCCCCGTCGCCCTGGAGCATCAGGCTCCAGCCGGTGCCGACCACCACCTCGGAGATCACGTACGGGACGAAGACGAGTACCCGGATGAGCGTCTGTCCCCGCATCTTCCGGTTCAGCAGCAGCGCGAGCAGGACCGCGGCCGGTCCCTGGAGCACCAGCGACAGCACGACGATCGCGGCGTTGTGCTGTAGCGCGTCGATGAAGGTGCCGTCCTTGAAGATGAACAGGTAGTTCTCGAGTCCCACGAACTCGGTGGGCGGGCCGTACCCCTGCCAGCTGAAGAAGCCGTAGTAGGCGGCCATGACGACGGGGAAGATGACGAAGGAGAGGAAGACGAGCAGCGTCGGCCCCGTCATCAGCGCGATCTCCAGCCGGGCGGGCCAGCCGATGCCCTTCCGGGCGCGGCGCCGGGTCGGGGGCGGCACCACCTGGGCGCCACCCCCGACCGGCGTCACGTCCGCCGACCGGCCCTGCGCGAGCGGCACGCTCTCGCGGTCTGTGTCGACCATGTACGGATCTCTAGGCCCGCTTGGCAGCGGTCTTGACCGCGTTCACGATGTCCTCGGGGCTGCCCTTACCGGCCAGCAGGTTCACCACCGCGGTGTTGAGGGCGTTGCCGACGTTCTGCCCGTAGACCGTGTCCAGCCACTGGGAGACGAACGGGGCCTTGTTGTAGGCCTCGAGCACGGACTTCAGGTGCGTCTCGGTCACCACGCCCTGCGCCTCACTGTTCACCGGCGGCGCGTGGAACGCCTTGTAGTGGGCCTCCTGCACGCTCGTCTGCACCATGTAGTTGAGGAAGGCGGTGCACTCCGCCTTGGGAGCCTGCACGGAGCACGAGTAGCCGTCGACGCCGCCGAGGATGGCGCCGGGCTCACCCGCGCCGCCCTCGATGCTGGGGAACGGGAACCAGCCCAGGTCGGGCAGCGGCTTCTCGTCCGGCGTCAACGAGGCGATGACGCCCGGGTTCCAGGCGCCCATGAGTTCCATCGCCGCCTTGTGGTTGGCGAGAAGGCCGGCCGAGCTTCCCGCGCCCTGCTGGGCCGACGTCGTCAGGAAGCCGGAGTTGAACGGCTTGGTCGCGGCGAAGCTCTGGACGTCCTGACCTGCCTTCAGCCAACAGGGGTCGTCGAACTTCATGGTCTTGGCGGTCTCGGTGACCGTGCTGGTGCTGCACTCGCGCAGCGCGAAGAAGTAGTAGTAGAAGGCGGCCGGCCAGGCGTCCTTGCCGCCGAGGGCGATCGGCTGGGTGCCGGCGGCCTTCAGCTTCTCGACCGCGGTCTGGAGCTCGGCGAGCGTGGCCGGCGGCTGGGTGATACCGGCCTTGGCGAACAGGTCCTTGCTGTAGAAGAAGCCGCCGGGCAGCACCGCCATCGGCATCGCGTAGACCTTGCCGTCGATCGTCTGCGCCTTGAACGACCCCTCCGAAACCACCTTCTTGGTGGCGTCGGTGATCCCGTCCGTGATGTCCATCAGCTGGCCAGCCTTGACCATCGCGGCCATCTTGCCTCCGCCGCGCTGCATGAACACGTCCGGAGCGTCACCGGAGTTGAGCGCGGTCTGGAGCTTGCCGTCCATGTCCTCGTTCTGGATGGACTGGATCTCGATCTTCACGTTCGGGTTGGCGGCCTCGAAGTCGGCGACGGTCTTGCCCCAGAACGCCTTGCCCGGACCCGTCGTGGCGTTGTGCCAGAAGCGCATGGTGACCTTGCCGCCGCTGCTACCGTCGCCCTCCGAGTCCCCACAGGCGACTGTTCCCAGGACGCCCGTCGCCAGGACTACCGACAGAGTCAGTAGCTTTCCTGCCCTCATCAACCTGTCCTCTCTGCCGAGCGCACCCAGGTGGGATTCCATCTGGATGAACGGGAACGCTGATCCCGGTGTCCGGCGTGGACGTGCGTTTCCCTGTTGTCGACAGGCGCCGGTCCGACGGGGCCGGGCTCGCAGCCGCGTACATCCGTCGCCAGCTCCGTCGGGCGTCACCTCAACTGTCCATCGACGGGCAAAGACTCGCAGACGGCATTGAAAATGCAAGACACGTTTCTGAAACTTCCGGGCCTCGGAGAGCGCCGAGGGTAACGCCCTCGTCGCGGTGCGAGGCGGCCACGCCGGTGCCGTCAGGCGATGACGTGTCAGGCGACGCCTCAGCCGCCCCGCCGACGAGCATCGGGTTGCCAATGGCCCGGCAACCACTCGGGTTGCCGGGATCACCGGCGGGCCCACGCACCCTACTATCGGAGAAGTTCCGGAAGATGTTATTGCTTACCCACGGCTACCATCGCCGCTGTGGCCCTGCCGGCCGCACGCTGGCGTGGCTGACACCCGGTTGGCGTCACGGGCCGCCGGCCAATGGAATCGGCCGCGTCCTGGTCAGCCGGTTCCGGACTGTAGCGCGTCGTCGAGCCACCGCCCGAGACGCGACGCCGCGGTACCGCTGCCGCGCCAGGCCAGGTGAGCGTCCGGCCGCACCAGCCAGCAGTCCTGCCGCTGGCGCGGATCGTCGGGAACGAGTCTCACGATCGGGTCGCCGAGGCGTTTGCGTGCCTCGGCGAGGTGCTGACCGGCCTCGCCGGCGGGGGCCAGGAGCGCCCAGCGCTTACCGAGTTCGGCGTGCAGGCGGGTGGGTGTGCCGTCGGGGCGGGTACACGCCAGGTCCGGGACGCGGTCGCCGGGCCGTGGCCGGCGACCCAGCCTGGACCCGGCACCTCGGGCCAGCGGGCCGCGCCGGTACGTCACCCACAGTTGGGACGCGAGCTGGCTGGCGCGACGCTGCACCGACGGCATCGCGGCGACCGGGACCAGCACTCGCTGGCGCAGGAACCGCATGAACGGACTGTCACCCACCTGCAGTCGGGTTGCCGTGGTGGTCTGTTTCAATACCTCGGTCGCCAACGGCCGCCGTTCGGCCTCGTAGGTGTCCAGCAACGCGTCCGAAGCCCTGCCGTGCGCGACCAGGGCGATCTTCCAGGCGAGGTTCTCCGCATCGCCCATCCCGGTGACCATGCCCTGCCCACCGAGCGGGCTGTGGATATGGGCCGCGTCTCCGACGAGGAAGATCCGACCCTGGCGATAGGTGTCGGCCAACCGGCGGTGCACCCGGAAGACCGACGTCCAGACCACGTCCTTGATCTGGATGTCGGTGTGTCCGGTGCGCTGCGGCAGCAGTTCGCGAAACCGTTCCAGGATCTCCTGCTCGCCCTGCCTGTCGTCGCCCGCCGGGTCGTAGGCCATCAGCCGCCACAGGTCGTCCGCGCGGCCAACCTCGCGCATCGGCACCGCGAACACCGGGCCGTCCCGGTGTGGCCAGCCGTGCCCCCCGGCCCGGTCGACCGGCCAGTCGGCGTGCACGTCGGCCAGGAGAAAGTGTTCGGTCAGGCGGGCGCCCGGAAAGCCTATTCCGGCCAGTTTGCGCACGGTACTGTGTGCCCCGTCGCAACCGGCGAGCCACCGACACCGCACCGCCGTACCGTTGCCGAGCACGCCGGTGACCGTGTGCTCGTCCTGGTTGACGTCGACCAGCGGGGTGCCCCAGTCAATGTCGACGCCGAGTTCCTTGAGCCGGCGCCGCAGTTCGGCCTCGACATCCGCCTGCGAGACGTACAGCGCGGGGCGGTCCGTTCCCAGGCCGACGTCACCGAACCGGACCGTCACCGCCGGCTGTCCATCGAGGTATTGCGTGATCGTCAGAGCCGTGAGCGAACGCTCCGGCAGGTCACCGAGACCGCCGAGCCGATCAAGCACCTCCACGCCCCGGGCGTGCAGGATGTTCGCCCGTGACGTCGAGGCCGGTCCCGAGGCGGCGTCCACCACCCGAACGGACACCCCGTGCAGGCGCAACGCGCACGCCAGCGCCAGGCCGGACGGCCCAGCACCGACCACCAGTACATCGGTGTCCACGTCCACCACGACCTCCACGACTGTCTCCTACACGCCGGAACGGTTCCGTTCCATTCACAGGCTAGTCAGCGACCGCGATGGAACGCAACTGTTCCGTTCCGTACTACACTCTGCGCGATGACCGAACCAATCCGAACGCGACCCGCGACCGGCGCGGCTGTGCTGCGGGAACGCGTCACCGACGCGATCACCGCGGCGGCTCTGGACGAGCTCGCCGAGTCAGGCTATGCCCGCATGTCCATGGAAGCGGTCGCTCGGCGCGCCCGCGTCGGCAAAGCCGCCATCTACCGACGCTGGCCCTCGAAACAGGTCATGGTCGAACAGATCGTCAGCGACCTCGCCCGCACCGCCGTCCCGATCCCCGACACGGGAAGCCTGCGCGACGACGTCAGCAGCTACGTCGCGCACGCCACCGCACTCAGGGAGGATCTGCGTACCACCCGCGTCATCGCCGACCTGAGCGTCGAAGCGATCCGTAACCCCCAGTTGGCGCAAGCCTTCTCCGCTGCGCTGCGTGAACCCCGCCGTGTCGCCGGAGCAACGATGCTCCACCGGGCCATCGATCGAGGAGAACTCCCGGTGGACCTCGACGCCGACCTCGCGTTGGACTGCCTCATCGGCCTCACGTACGCGCGCCCGCAATCCCTCACCGCCTCCGGCGAACTCGCCGACCCGTACCAGCAACAACGACTTGTCGACGTCATCCTCACCGCACTGGCCGCCTGCCACCGATAGCGGGCTATCAGCCTCAGCCGTGCTCTTCGGAGCCGCGCACCTGGCCGGCTTCCCGTCCGGCCGTCGGCATGGTCATGGCCGGAACCTGGGGGATCTGGTTCGTCGACGGCTCGTTCGGCTGGCTCTCCTGGCAGACGGTGCCACGGTCAGCGCTGGTCCTGCTCGCCCTCGCCGTACCGCCTACCGCTCCACCTCCGGCGAGGACGACGGTGTGGAGGACGGCGCGGCGGAGAGGTCCCGGGACCGCAGCTGCCGGGCGTACTCGGCCAGGGGTTCGAGCCCGACATCGCGGCGACGGGCGTCCACTCCGGCGGGATCCTCGATCGGCCGTGGCTGGAGGTCGCCCTCGCCGTCCGGGCCGTACCAGAACTGGGTGCCGTAGAGCTGCGGCCGCCCCTCGGCCAGCCGGGTGCGGTCGGTCAGGTACGCCAGGTGCGCCGGCTCCGCCTCCCCCGCCCGGACCGCTTCGGCAAGCAGGGACAGACAGCGGCGCTGGAACCCGGGATCGAGGTCCGCGTGCTGCGCGAGCAGCCAGGCGGCGACCGACGCCTCCTCACCCACCTCGCTGCGGCGGGGCCAGCCGTGCCGGTCGAGCAGCGCGGCCAACCACGCCGTGTTGTCGACGTCCACCGCCTCGATCCGGGCCCGGACCTCCGGGTCGACCTCGCGGCCAGTTGCCTCGGCGCGGGCCCGCTGGTCACTGTCCATCCGCGCGACCAACTCGGCCCCGAGCGCAGCGTCCGGCATCTCCCCAGCATCGTCGAACCCAGGGCAAGGTCACCACCGCCGACTCCGCCGTGGAGAAATCCTTCACGTACGGGATCGGGGAAGTTAGAATTTTCTATGCTCCGAGGTCTCGCTCTCGCGGTCGCCGCGCTCGCGGCCAGCCCAGTGCTCGTCACCCCCGGGGTCGCCACCGCCGCGACGACACCGGCCGCGCTCGTCATCGGCAGCGGCTTCCCCGATCCGGACGTGATCAGGCACGGCACCACCTACTACGCGTACTCGACCAACAGCGCCCACGGGAACGTCCCGGTCGCCACGGCCAGTTCCCTGGCCGGACCGTGGACCCGGCGGCCGGACGCGCTGCCGAATCTCGGCGCCTGGGCCAGCGGCGGCCTGACCTGGGCACCGGACGTCTCGGCCCGGGCCGACGGCACGTTCCTGCTCTACTACACCGCCCGGAGCCGGGCCGTCGGACGGCAGTGCATCGGGGCTGCGGTCGCCACCTCCCCGCTGGGCCCGTTCAGCCCGGTCGGCACCGCACCGCTGGTCTGCAACGGCGGCGAGGGCGGAGACATCGACGCGTCGAGTTTCGTCGACGACACCGGCGTGCGCTACCTGCTCTACAAGGACGACGGCAACGCGATCGGGCAGCCGACCAGCCTCTGGCTGCAACGGGTCGCCGCCGACGGGCTGACCATGCAGGGCTCCCGGGTCGAACTGCTGCGCAACGACCGCCCGGAGGAGGCCGGCGTGATCGAGGCGCCGGTGCTGACCAGGGTCGGCTCCCGCTACGTGCTGTTCTACTCGCTCGGCGGCTACGGCGGCGCCGGATACCAGACCAGCTACGCCACCTCGACCTCGCTGACCGGCCCGTACACCAAGGCGTACCGGTCACTGATCACCACCGCGACCACCGACGGGCACGTCACCGGCCCCGGCGGCGCCGACGTGCTGCGCGAGCCCGGTGGCGACTCCATCGTCTTCCACGGCTGGCTGCCCGGGAACACCGCCCGGGGCATGTACGTGGCGGCGCTCGGCTGGAGCGGCGGATATCCCGTGGTCCGGGGCAGCAGGGTCCGCTACGAAGCCGAGCGCGGCGTACTGCACAACTGTGCCGTACGCAGCACCGCGAGCGCCTCCCAGGGCCAGGTGGTGGCGTACCTCGACCATCCGGACAGCTGGGTCGAGGTGAGCGTCTTCGCCCCACGGGCCGGCGGCTACACCGCGTACCTCAGCTATGCCGCCGGGTACGGCGACGCCCAGCACACGCTGACGGTGAACGGCGGCGCCAGCCAGGTCGTCGACTATCCGAACTCCGGGTGGGAGAACTGGCGGCAGGTGGCGGTCAGCGTCACCCTCGCCGCCGGCCTCAACACCCTGCGGCTGAACCATCGCAGCCGGTGGGCGGAACTCGACCACATCGAGATCGCCTAGGCCGCCTCGAACGCCGCGCCCACCTCGCCGGTACGCATCGCCGGGACGAGCCGGCGCAGCGCGTCGACGGTCATCGGCGTCGGGTTGTTCGCCCGCGGATACTCGGCGGCGCAGCGCCGGGCGATCCGGTCGTCGGCGTCCTCGCCGATCCTGAGCCGGCCCGGCGGTACACCGTCTCGATGGTGTACAGCTCCAGCCGGCCGGTCCGGCCGCTCTTGACCTCGGCGTCGACCACCGTGGAGGTGCGTTCGAGCGCGTCGCCGACGCGTACCTCGGCCAGCCAGCGGCAGGCGTTCCCGCCGTTGAGCCGGGCGGGCGCGTCGGGGACGCCGAGGGCGAAGGCGTCGACGTACTGGGCGCTGAGGAAGGACGGTGGCACCAGTTCGGGCCGGTCGCCGGCCGGCAGATAGGGGTGCTGGGCGAGGCCGGACACCTCGCGGACCCGCTCGGCCCGCCAGCGTTCGCAGGTGAAGGGCGCCCAGCCGGTGCTGTTGCCGACGATCGCCGACGGGTCACGCATCGGGGCCTCCCGCCGCGGTGCGCTCCTCGTCCAGCCAGCTCGCTTCGCGCAGCGCGCTGCGGACCTGCGGGGCGATCGGCTGGTCGAGTTCCTCGTTGATGTGCGCGAGCAGCTTCCAGCGGCCCCGGCAACAGTTCGCCAATCTCCCTGACGCCGGCCGGAATGCGCACCTACAAGGGTCTGATCGCCGCGGCGCGGGCCCGGAACACCGCCTTCCTCGCGGCCCTCACCGAGGACGAGATCGTCCATCTCAACAGCGCACTGGAAAAGCTGGCAACCCTTGCGATCGGCATGGAGCGGGCCGGACCGGACCACGACGGCAGAACAGCCGCGACGATCACCGGCTGACGATTTCCGACCCGATACCTGTCGTGCGGGACCTACCTCGGCCCGGTAGAAGTCACCCGCGCTGGCGTGCCTCGGCCCGGTAGAAGACGTACCGGCCGAACCAGGCCCTGCCCCGACCGTTCTCCGCGACGCCGGTCAGGCCGGCGTCGGCCAGCGCGGCCAGTACCCGCTCGGGGAGGCTGCCCATCACCCGGGGATTGCGGTGCAGGCGGCCCGGGCCGTGCCCGGACGGCGTGCCGTCGATGTCGACCACGTGCAGTTCACCACCGGGTCGCAGCACCCGGCCGACCTCACGCAGCGCGGGTATCCGGTCCTCCTCGGCCAGGTGGTGCAGCATGAACGCGGATAGGACCCGGTCGAAGCCGCCGTCGGGCAGCGGCAGTTCGTCGGCGAACGCCCGCTCGTACCGGATCGGCAGCCTGCTCCGGGTCGCCTTGCGACGGGCGCGGCGCAGCGCGGCCGGGTCCGGATCGATGCCCACCGCCTCGACGTCCGGGACGCGGCGCCCGAGCGCCCGCAGGAGATTGCCGGTCCCGCAGCCGATTTCCAGGATCCGCTGGCCGGGCCGCAGATCCGCCCGGTCCAGAAGCTGCCCGTGCACGCGTCCGACGCCCGCCAGCCGGATGAACGGGTCGTAGAGGGGAAGCAGCCAGTCCTTGCCCATGGCGGGCAGGTAGGAACGCTCGTGGTCGGTGTGGGAGTGTCCCATCATGTCACGCTCCGATATCCGATGAAGTTCAGTCGTACTCTCAGCGTCATGAGCCGCGACGCAACGGACAATGGCGAAACTGTGGGCCGGATGCGACAAACTTCGGTTCCACCGTCCCGGACCGTCGGAGTGACCGGCCAGGGGGTGCCGGTCATCGGGTTCGGCCACGTACCCGGAACCGTCCCGGTCGCGGTGGCCCGGGTCCCGCACCGCATGCCGGCCGCCGACCCGGCCACCGACGGCACGCACACCCACGACTTCCTGGTGCTCTTCTACGCGCATCGGGCCGACGGGACGGTGCTGATCGACGGCCGGACCTGGGCGGTGACCGACGGCGACCTGTTCGTCATCGCCCCGGGCCAGGTCATCTCGGTCGGTCACCCGTTCGAGGAGGTCGCCACCGACGGCTGGACCGTGTGGTTCCCGGCCGACGTGGTACGGCCGGGAATGTCCGGGGCCTACTCGTCGTGGCGGACCCACCCGTTGCTCTTCCCGTTCGCCCGGGGCACGGAACGGGCGCAGCGGCTGCGCATCCCGCCGGCCGACCGGGCGGGCTGGGTCGAGCGGTTCGCCGCGCTGGACGCCGAGTTGCGGGCCCGGCGCGACGGTCACCAGGAGGCCGCCCTCGCCCACCTGACCCTGTTGCTCGTGGCCGCGGCCCGGCTCCCGACCGGCGTCGCCGACCAGCTCAGGTCCGCGGACGAGCCGCTGCTCGCGGCCGTCTTCGACGTCATCGAGCAGCGCTACCACGAGACCATCTCGCTCGCCGACGTCGCCGCCGAACTCGCGCTCACCGCCGGGCACCTGACCACCGTGGTACGCCGGAAGACCGGCCGGACCGTCCAGCAGTGGATCGCGCAGCGCCGCATGCGGCAGGCGCGTCTGCTGCTCGGCGAAACCGACCTGACCGTGGCCGCGATCAGCCGTCGGGTCGGCTATCCCGACGTCAGCTACTTCATCAAACGCTTCCGGGCCGAGCACGGGGTGACCCCGGTCCAGTGGCGCGACGCCGCGCCCGTTCCGGGTCAGCGTTCCGGGACGATGCCGGCGTCGTAGGCCCGGACGATGGCGCCGGCCCGGTCCCGGACGCCGAGCTTGAGGAAGATCGCCGAGACATGCCCCTTCACGGTCCGCTCGCTCAGATGCAGCGAGGCGGCGATCTCGACATTGTTCGCGCCCGACGCCACCAGGCGGAGCACCTCCAGCTCACGGCCGGTCAACGCGGCAACCGAGGAGGCCGGCCGGCCGGCGCGCCGGCCCCGGACCAGCGCCAGTACCCGCGCGGCGACCTGCGGGTCGAACCACGAGCCGCCCCGGGCGGTGACCCGGATCGCGCCGACCAGCTCCGCCGCGGGCGCGTCCTTCAACACGAACCCGGCCGCGCCGGCCTCGACAGCACCCCAGAGCACCTCGTCGTCCCCGAACGTGGTCAGCGCCAACACCGGCGGCGCGTCCGCCGCGCCGGCCAGTCGCCGGGTCGCCTCGATCCCGTCCAGCACCGGCATCCGGATGTCCATCAGTACCACGTCCGGGACCAACCGGCCGGCGAGGTCGACCCCGGCCCGGCCGTCGGCCGCCTCCCCCACGATGGCGAGGTCGTCGTGGGCCGACAGGATCAGCCGGAGTCCCGCCCGGACGAGTTCCTGGTCGTCGACGAGCACGAGCCGGATCACCCGGGCACCTCCACGCCGGTACGGCGCATCGGCAGCGACGCCTCGACCAGCCAACCGTCGCCGTCCGGGCCGGCCGACACGGTGCCGCCGAGCGCGTCGACCCGCTGGCGCATGCCGTCCAGCCCGGTACCGCCACTCCGACCGGCCGGACCGGCTGTCCGGGGCGGGCCGGGTGTTCGCGGCGGGGCGGGTGTTCGCGGCGGGGCGCCGTTGCGTACCGACACGGCGAGATGGTCGGGGCGCCGGACGATCCGGACCACCGCCTCGGCCCCGGGGGCGTGGTGCCGCACGTTGCTGACCGCCTCCTGCACGATCCGGAACGCGGCGAGCCCGGTGTAGGTGTCGACGGACCCGAGGTCGCCGACCAGCTCGGTGCGGACCGGCAGGCCGGCCTCGGCCGCATCCCGGACGAGGGCTTCGATGTCCGCCGCACCGGGCGCCGGCGGTTGCGCGCCACCGCTCTCGGCGGGATCGCGCAGCAGGCCGACGATCGCCCTTACGGACCGCAGGCTGTCCCGGCCGACCCGCTCGGCCCGGTCCAGCGCCTCGGCCGCCGCCGCCGGGTCGCGGTCCAGCACCTGCCGGGCACCGACCAGGTTGAGCAGTACGACGGTGAGCCCGTGCCCGATCGCGTCGTGCACGTCGTGCGCGATCCGGCGGCGCTCGGCCGCGGCGGCGGCGACGTCGAGCCGGTCCTGCGCCTCGGTCAGCGCGGCGACGAGCCGCCGTTCCCGCCGGAGGACTCGGCCGATCAACCAGGTGAACAGCGTCCCGGTGCCGAAGAACACGACGGCGGGATAGTCCTCGCGCCACTCGCCGTCGACCGCGACCAGCGCCACCGGGATGGCGGCCGTGCCGACCACTGCCACCGTCTCAGCCGCCCATGACCGGCCCGTCGCCGCCAGCCAGGCCACCGCGAGCATGGCCAGGAAGACGGCGCCGGGGGCGTCGTACCAGAAGGTGACCAGCGCCGGCACGCCGACGCCGAGCGCCGCCACCGGCCACGGCCCGACCCGGACCTGGCCGGCCAGCAGCGCCCAGGGCAGCAGGGCGACGACGAGCGTGCCGACCAGGCCGACGGTGATGCCGGTGGTCAGGAAGACGAGCAGCGCCGCGGCCAGGGCCGCGAGCGGAAACGCCAGCCCGGTGCCGAACGAGTCGCCCCAGGCCCGCAGCCCCGTCTGCTCCACGCCCGCAGACTACCGCCGGGCCGGCCCGGGACACCCCGTCCCGGGGTACGCCCCGACCCCGGACCCCGGTACGGGTCGATCCGGCCGGCGGCCCCGGACCGAAGCGTTCGTCGGTCCGATGTGGCCGGACCGGCCCGGAACCGACGATTGCGACAGCCCTGTCCCACCAACCCCAGGAGATCGCCGTGTTCCGCAGACTCGGTCACTTCGTCGTCCACCGTCGCCGGCTGGTACTGGCACTGACCGTTCTCTTCGTCGTCGCCGCCGGTGCCGCCGGGTCCGGGGTCTTCAGCCGGCTCGGCGGGGGCGGCTTCGCGGACCCGGACGCCGAGTCGACCCGGGCCGAAGCCTTCCTGACCGAGATCGGCGCCCCCCGGCCCGAACTCGTGCTGCTGGTCGAGGCCGCCGACGGGTTGGAGGATCCGGCGGTGGCGGCGGCCGGTGCCGCGCTGACCGGTGAACTCGCCGACGATCCCGGAGTGCTCGGGATCACCTCGTACTGGTCGACGGGCGGGCGGCCGGCGCTGCGCTCGACCGACGGCAACGCGGCGCTCGTCGTGGTCGACCTCGCCGGAGACGAGGAGCAGGTCGAGGCGGCGGCGGCCGGCATCGCGGCGCGGTACGCCGGAGACCGCGGCCCGCTCACCATCCGGGTGGGCGGCGGGTACGCGATCGACCAGGCCATCGGCGAACAACTCGACAGCGACCTGGTTCGGGCCGAGTTGATCGCGGTCCCCGCGACGCTGCTCCTGCTGCTGGTCGTCTTCGGCGGGATCGTGGCGGCGACACTGCCGCTGGCCGTCGCGGTGATCGCGGTGCTCGGCGCGTTCCTCGCACTGTTCGGGATCACGCAGCTCACCGAGGTCTCGGTCTACTCGATCAACCTGATGACCGGGCTCGGGTTCGGGCTGGCGATCGACTACTCGCTGTTCATCCTGAGCCGGTTCCGGGAGGAGTTGGCCGCCGGCCGGCCGACGTACGAGGCGGTGGTGCGGACGGTCAGGACCGCCGGCCGTACGGTGGCGTTCTCGGCGCTCACCGTGGCCGTCTCGCTCTCGGCGCTGCTGGTCTTCCCGCTGTCCTTCCTGCGCTCGTTCGCCTACTCCGGGGTCGCGGTGGTGGTCTGCGCGGCGGCCGGGGCCCTGCTGACCCTGCCAGCCCTGCTCGCGGTCCTCGGGCCGAGGGTGAACGCGGGGTCGCTGCGGTCACGTCGCCCTGCCCCGGTCCGGCCGGGCCACTCGACCGGGCTCTCGACCAGCCCGGGCTTCTGGTACCGGCTCGCCAACGCGGTGATGCGCCGGCCGGTACCGGTCGCGACCGGAGTGGTGGTCTTCCTGCTGGCGCTCGGCGTCCCCTTCCTCCGGGTCGACCCGGGGCTGCCGTCGCACCAGGCGCTGCCGCCGTCGAGCGAGGCCCGGCAGGTCGTCGAGGCGATCGAGACCGGGTTCGCCGGCAACCGGACCGAGGAGTTCGGGATCGCCCTGCCCGGCGTCGACGCCGACGGCGCGGACGCCGCAGCCGTGACGATCTTCGCCGGCCAGGTCGGCGCGCTCGACGGGGTCGTCGAGGTGACCCCGCACGCCGCGCCGGCCGGCGCCTGGCTGAGCGTGGTGCCCTCCGTCGTGCTGCGCTCCGCCGAGGGCGAGCGGCTCGTCGAGGAGATCCGGGCGCTGGACCCGCCCTTCGACTTCGGCGTCGGCGGCGACGCGGCCGAACTCGTGGACGCCAAGGCCGCGATCGGCGACCGGCTGCCGCTGGCGCTGGCGCTCATCGCGGCGGCCACCGCGATACTGCTCTTCGCCGTCTTCGGCAGCATCCTGGTCCCGGTCAAGGCGATCCTGCTGAACCTGCTGTCGCTGACCGCGACCTTCGGCGCGATGGTGTGGATCTTCCAGGAGGGAAATCTCTCCGGGATCCTCGGCTTCACCGCCACCGGCCAGCTCGACGTGTCGATGCCGATCCTGATGTTCTGCGTCGCGTTCGGGCTGTCGATGGACTACGAGGTCTTCCTGCTCTCCCGGATCAGGGAGGAGTACGACCGCACCGGCGACAACGTCCGGGCGATCGCCACCGGGCTGGCCAGGACCGGCCGACTGATCACGGCCGCGGCCGTACTGCTGGCCGTCTCGTTCGCCGCCTTCGCGGTCAGCGGCATGAGTTTCCTGAAGCTGATGGGGATCGGCCTGACCCTGGCCATCCTGGTGGACGCCACCATCATCCGTGGACTGCTCGTGCCGGCCGTGATGCGGCTCGCCGGCCGGGCCAACTGGTGGGCGCCCGCCCCGCTGCGGCGCCTCCACCAGCGCTGGCACGTCAAGGAGAGCTGACCGGCGCCGACCGGTCGGCGGGCCCGTCCCGGCCGTCGACCGGTTCGGCCCGGCTGCGGACCGGTTCGGCCCAGCTGTCAACCGGTTCGGCCCAGCTGTCAACCGGTTCGGCGCCGGGGACGGAGAGGCAGCCTCCGTCGTCGTCCTGCTGTTCGGCCCGCGCCTCGGCGGGCGGGCGGGTGGCCGGCGCCAGGAGGAGTGCGGGGAGCAGGAGCAGCGGCACCACCAGCAGGGCCCGGAGGCTGCCGACCCGGTCGCCGAGCAGGCCGACCAGGGGCGGCCCGGCCAGGAAAGCGGTGTAGCCGATCGCCGCCACCACGCTGACCCGGGCGGCGGCCCGGTCCTCCTGGTCGGCCGCCGCGCTCATCCCCGTCGGGAAGCCGAGTGAGGTGCCCAGCCCCCAGAGCAGCACCCCGGCCAGCGCCAGCGGCCACGAACCGGCCAGTACCGCCACGGTGGCGCCGATCGCGGCCAGCATGATGGTGCCGAGCAGCACGGGTACCCGACCCCAGCGGTCCAGCGCGACCGTGCCGACGGTGCGGCCGATCGTCATCGCCGCGACGAAGACCCCGAACGCCAGCGCGCCGACGGCGTCGGTCACCCGGTGTCCGTCCACGAAGGCCAGTGCCAGCCAGTCGTTGGCGGTCCCCTCGGTGAAGGCCATCACCAGGAGTAGCAGGCCGATCAGCAGGGTACGCGGCTCGCGCCAGGCGGCCAGCGCGCCGGCGGCCCGGTTGGGGCCGGTCGCCGGATCGGGCCGCGGGACGGCGCGGCGCGGCAGGAACGACCGGACCGCGGGCAGCGTACCGGCGAGCATCACGGCGGCGGCCAGCCCCAGGTGCAGCCCGATCGGTACGCCGAAACGGGCGCTGCCGGCCCCGGCGATCGCCCCGGCCACGGTGCCGAGGCTCCAGGCGGCGTGGAACCGGGGCATCACGGTGCGGCCGAGCCGCCGTTCGACCGCCGCCGCCTCGACGTTCATGGCGACGTCGCAGGTGCCGGAGCCGTAGCCGACGGCGAACAGCCCTACCGCGACGGCGGGTACCGCGTGCCAGCTTCCGGCGGCGATCCCGGCCAGCGCCAGTCCGAGCGCTGCCAGCACGGCCGAGGCGCCGACCGTGCGGGCGGTGCCCAGCCGCTGGGTCAGCATCCCGGCGACCGGCAGCGCCAGCAGCGCGCCGGCGGAGAGCGCCAACAGCAGCAGGCCCAACCGTCCCGGGGTGAGCCCGAGTGCGTCCCGGGCCGCCGGCACGCGGGCGAACCAGGAGGCGACGGCCAGCCCGTTGAGTCCGAAGACCACGGCGACGCCGGTCCGGGCGGTAAGGACCTCCCTCGGTACGACCGATGGCCGGACGCTGCCGGCGGACGTGTTCACCTGGTGACCTCCGCTTCTCGGCTTCCCGCACGACCCGCACCGTCCCGGGAAGGGTCCACTGATCGCACCCCTGGGACCGCTCTCGACACAAGCCGGAAACGGCGGACATGGCGCTCGTCCCGCCCCGCCGCCCGGAAACAGCGGGGAGGCCGCCCGGAAACAGCGGGGAGGCCGCCCGGAAACAGCGGGGAGGCCGCCTGGAAACAGCGGGCATGCCGGGCGCAAACGGCGGGCCGGCGGGCCGGCTCGGCTCGGCGGCTTGGCCGGGGCGGTCGCGCCGTTGCGGCCACGACCGGTTAGCCGACGCATAGCTCGCGGGTGCATCATTTGCCCATGCGTCAGCCTGGTCGTTACGTCGCCGCCCCACCATGCCCGTGTCCGGTCGCGCCGGGGAGCCGGCGTGCCTAGCCGCCCCCCGCGCCGAGCCACCCTGGAGGACGTGGCCCGGGCCGCCGGAGTCTCCCGGTCCACCGCCTCCCGGGTCATCGCCGGATACGGCGCCGCCTCCGAGACCGCCCGGGACCGGGTCGTCGCGGCCGCCACGCAGCTCGGCTACGCGCCCGACCCGGCGGCCCGAGCCCTGGCCACCGGCGCCGGAGTGCGCCTGGTCGTGGCGGTGGCCGGCGCGGTGCCGACGGTGCTGCACGACCCGTACGTCGACCGGGTGGTGCGGGCCGTCGCCGAGGTCTGCGCGCGCCGGGACGTCGGGGTCGCCCTGGAGTGGCTGCCGCTGCACGCGCCCGCCCGACTGCGGCAGCTGGCCGAGGACCGTGGCGTCCGCGGGGTGCTGATGATCAACACTACCGAACTGATCCTGGAGGCGGTGCCGACCGCGCTGGAGGGTCGCGCGGTGTCGATCGGCATCGGCGCCCGGAACGTACCGTCGTTCGACGTCGACAACGGCGGCGCGGGCCGGACCATCGTCGAGCACCTGCTCGCCTCGGGACGCCGCCGGATCGCGATGATCAGCGGCCCGGAGTGGATGCCCTGCACCCGGCGGCCCGTCACCGCATACCACGAGGTGATGCGCGCGGCGGGGCTGCCGAGCCGGTTGGTGCCGGGCGACTTCACCGCCGGCGGCGGCCAGGCCGCGATGCTGACGATCCTGGATCGCTGGCCGGACACCGACGCGGTCTTCGCCAACAGTGACGCGATGGCGCTCGGGGTGCTGGCGGTGCTGCGGCGGCGCGGGATCGACGTGCCGGGCGACATCGCGGTGGCCGGCTTCGACGACGTGCCGTTCGCCGCGCTGAGCGCGCCGACCCTGACCACCGCGAGCCATCCGGTCGAGGAGATCGCCACGGCGGCCGCGATGGCGGTACTCGACCGGGCCTGGGTTCCGCCGGCCACCGCGTACCCGTCCGAGCTGATCCTCCGGGAGAGCGCCTGACGGGTCCGGTCGCCGGTGAGCGAGGCGGGTGACCAGGGGTTACCCGGCGCTCGTCGGCACCGGCCAGCACCGGCATCGGCATCGGCATCGGCATCGGCATCGGCATCCAGTTTCAACTTGCACACATTGCAATGTCCGCATATTTTGTCTCCCGACGACCTCGACGGCGGGAGGCTGGACAGATGGGCGCGGGCCACGACCACGGCGGCCAGGCGATACGGGCCGGCGAGCGCCACCGCCGGCCGCTCTGGGCGGCGGTGGCCGTCCTCGGCAGCGTCCTGCTGCTCGAGGCGGGCGCGGCCTGGTGGACCGGCTCGCTGGCGCTGCTCTCCGACGCCGGGCACATGTTCACTGACGTGCTCGGCATCGGGCTGGCCCTGGCCGCGATCACCGCCGCCACCCGGGCGGCCCGACACGGCCAACGCACCTTCGGGCTCTACCGGCTCGAGGTGCTCGCCGCCCTGGCCAACGCCGTCCTCCTCTCCGGTGTGGCGATCTTCGTGATCGTCGAGGCGTTACGCCGGATCGACGACCCGCCGCAGGTGCTGGCCGGGCCGATGCTGGCGGTCGCCGTCGTGGGCCTGGCCGCCAACATCGTGGCGTTCCTGCTGCTGCGCGCCGGTGCCAGGGAGAGCCTCAACGTCCGGGGCGCCTATCTGGAGGTGCTCGGCGACCTGCTCGGCTCGGTCGGGGTGATCGTCGCCGCCGTCGTCATCGCCACCACCGGCTGGCGCTACGCCGACCCGCTCGTCGCGGTCGCCGTCGGCCTGTTCATCCTCCCCCGGACCTGGCAACTGGCCCGGGTCGCGGTACGGGTACTGGTGCAGGCCGCGCCGCCGCACATCGACGTCGCCGCCGTGGCGACCAGCCTGACCGAGGTACCCGGAGTCGCCGGAGTGCACGACCTGCACGTCTGGACCCTGACCTCCGGGATGGACGTCGCCTCCGCACACCTCGCGCTGGCTCCCGGCGCCGACGTCGCTCCGGTGCTCGCCGCCGCGCGCGCCCGGCTGCACGACGGTTTCGGCATCGACCACTGCACCCTGCAGATCGAGCCGCCCACCACGCACAAGGTGTGTCAGGACGCGGACTGGTGACGGCGGCGGATCGAGCCGGCCGGCAGAGGCGTCGGAGCGGCCGGCACCGAGACGGCCCGCGGGGCGGCCGGCACACAGTGTGGCGAGGCGGCGGGGGCCCGAGACGGCGGGGCGGCCGGTACCGAGACGGCGGGGCGGCCGGTGCTCAGTCCGGCTGTCGGGGTGGCGCGGTGCTCTCCCGGACGACCAGCTCGGTGACGAGGTCGATCCGGGTGGTCGACAGTTCCGCACCCCGGGCCAGATCGAGCAGCATCTGCGTCGCGGTGCCGGCCATGTCGCGCAGCGGCTGGTTGATCGTGGTGAGGGCGGGGCCGATCCAGGAGGCCACCGGCAGGTCGTCGTAGCCGATCACCGAGAGATCCGTCGGCACCTCCAGGCCGAGCTGCCGGGCGGCGCGGAGCACCCCCAGGGCCTGCATGTCGGAGCCGGCGAAGATCGCGGTGGGCCGGTCCGGACGGGTCAGCAGCTCCATCCCGTGCTGGTAGCCGGCGTGCGCGGAGAACATGCCGTACCGGACCAGCGTGGGGTCGACCGGGATGCCGGCGTCGTCGTGCGCGGAGCGGAAGCCTGCGGTCCGGGCCCGGCTGCACAGCACGTCCTCGGGACCGGAGACACAGGCGACCCGGCGGTGGCCCAGCTCCAGCAGGTGCCGGGTGGCGAGCAGCCCACCGTTCCAGTTGTTGGAGCCGACGGTCGGCACCGAGGCCGAGGTCGCGCTGTCCGTGTCGACCACCACCAGCGGGATCGACCGGCGCTGGAGCTGCTGCAGCTGCGGCTCGGTCAGGTGGCAGAGCACCAGCAGCACGCCGAGCGGCCGGCGCAGCAGCACCCCCTCCAGCCACTGCTGCGAGGGCCGGTGCCGGCCGCCCAACTGGGACAGCACCACATCGACCTTGGCGGCTTCGGTGACCGCCTGCACCCCGTGGATGATCTCGGTCGCCCAGCCCGAGGCCAGCTCGTGGAAGACCAGGTCCATCTGCTCCACCTCGGTCGACTGGCGCTTCGCGCGGCGTCGGTACCGATGCCGTTCGAGACTGGCCTCGACCCGGGCCCGGGTCTCGGGCGCCACGTCCGAGCGGCCGTTGAGCACCTTGGAGACGGTCGTCAGGGAGACCCCGACCTCGTCGGCGATGGTCGCGATCGTCGCGGCACCGGTACCGACGATCCGCCGGGATCTCGTCATCGACAGCCTCCGCAACTATCCGAAACTTTCGGTGCGAAACCTTAACACCGGGATGACCGACCGTGGTTCGATCTTGCGGTGGGCTTCGACTGACCCTCCGGGCCACTCCGGGCACGATATGCGATCAGGTCGCCGATCCAGCAGTTCAGAGACCCTTGACACATCTTCGCCGGGACACATAGGTTGCCCCGCACAGGTAACGCAGATATTGCCGAAAGTTTCGAAGATTCGCCGGCCTGACCGCCACACTGCCCCGACCGGACAGTGCCACGGTCTGCCCGAAGGGGTCGCATGAAGAGCCAGTTGCCCGTGGCCGAGGAGGCCACGACGGACATCGCCGCGCCGTGGCGCGATCCGCGACTCTCCGCCGCCGAGCGGGCCGAGGCACTCATCCCCCTCATGACGCTGGACGAGAAGGTCGCCCAACTCGTCGGGGTGTGGGTCGGTGCCGACGCCTCCGGCGAGGGCGTCGCCCCGCACCAGTTCGAGATGATGGACGCCGCACCGGAGTGGGACGACGTGATCCGGCACGGGCTCGGCCAGCTCACCCGCCCGTTCGGCACCGCGCCGGTCGACCCGGTCGCCGGGGCGCGCTCGCTGGCGGCCTCCCAGGCACAGATCGTCGCGTCCAGCCGGTTCGGCATCCCCGCCCAGGTCCACGAGGAGTGCCTCACCGGCTTCGCCGCCTGGCGGGCCACCGTCTACCCCGCGCCGCTGAGCTGGGGGGCCTCCTTCGACCCGGAGCTGGTCGAGGAGGCGGCGGGCCGGATGGCCCGCTCGATGCGCGCCGCCGGGGTGCACCAGGGCCTCGCCCCGGTGCTCGACGTGACCCGCGACTACCGGTGGGGCCGGACCGAGGAGACCATCGGCGAGGACCCGTACCTGGTCGGCACGATCGGCGCGGCGTACGTCCGGGGTCTGGAGGGCGGCGGTGTCGTCGCGACCCTGAAGCACTTCGCCGGCTACTCGGCATCCCGGGGCGGTCGCAACCTCGCCCCGGTGCCGATGGGGCAGCGGGAACTCGCCGACGTCATCCTGCCGCCGTTCGAGATGGCGCTGCGCCTGGGCGGCGCCCGCTCGGTGATGAACTCCTACTCCGAGATCGACGGCGTACCGGTCGCCGCCGACGAGAGCCTGCTGACCGGCCTGCTCCGGGACGAGTGGGGCTTCACCGGCACGGTGGTCGCCGACTACTTCGCGGTCCGTTTCCTGCAGACGCTGCACCGGGTCGCCGCCGACGGCGGTGACGCGGCCCGGCTCGCCCTGCGGGCCGGGATCGACGTCGAGCTGCCCACCGTGGACGCCTTCGGAGCCCCGCTGGTCGAGGCGGTACGCGCGGGCAGGGTCGACGAGGCGCTGATCGACCGGGCCCTGCGTCGGGTGCTCATCCAGAAGGCCGAACTCGGCCTGCTCGACGCGGACTGGCGGCCGGTGCCGGACGACGTCGAGCTGCTGCGCCTGGACGACGAGGTCAGCCAGGACGTCTCGCTGCGGCTGGCCCGGGAGTCCGTCGTGCTGCTGCGCAACAGCGACGGCGTGCTGCCGCTCGCCCCGCGCCAGCGGGTGGCGCTGGTCGGCCCGCTCGCCGACGACCCGATGGGCATGCTCGGCTGCTACACCTTCCCCGCCCACATCGGGGTGCGGTTTCCCGAGCACGGGCTCGGGGTGGAGATCCCCTCGCTGCGCGACGCCCTCGGCCAGCTATACCCCGGGCTGCGGTACGCGCCGGGCTGCGACATCACCGGCGACGACACCTCCGGCTTCGCCGACGCGGTGGCGGCGGCCCGGGAGTCCGACGTCTGCGTCCTCGCCGTCGGTGACCGGGCCGGCCTGTTCGGGCGGGGCACCTCCGGCGAGGGATGTGACGCGGTCGACCTGCGGCTGCCGGGCGTACAGGCCGAGCTGGTGACGGCGGTGCTCGCCACCGGTACCCCGGTGGTGCTGGTGCTGCTGGCCGGCCGGCCGTACGCCCTCGGCGCCGAGTGCGACCCAGCTGCCGCCGTCGTGCAGGCGTTCTTCCCCGGCCAGCGGGGCGGGCAGGCGCTCGCCGAGGTGCTCACCGGCGCGGTGAACCCGTCCGGGCGGCTGCCGGTGAGCGTCCTCCGGGACACCGGCGGAGTGCCCGCCACCTATCTGGCCCCGCCGTTGGGTCACCGTTCGGAGGTCTCCTCGGTCGACCCGACCCCGGCGTTCCCGTTCGGGCACGGGCTGAGCTACACGACCTTCGAGTGGGGTGCCCCGGAGGTCGTCGGGCCTGACGGGCTGCCCGGGGCCGACCCGGACCGGGTGACCGGCTGGCCGGTCGACGGCGAGGTGACGGTGCGGATCCCGGTGCGCAACACGGGCTCCCGGGCCGGCACCGAGGTGGTGCAGCTCTACCTGCACGATCCGGTCGCGCAGACCACCCGGCCGGTGGTCCGGCTGGTCGGCTACACCCGGGTGCCGCTCGCGGCCGGCCAGGCGGCGTACGCGACGTTCGTGGTCCCGGCCGACGTCGCCGCCTTCACCGGGCTGCACGGCCGGCGGATCGTCGAGCCGGGCGACGTGGAGCTGCGGTTCGGCCGCTCCAGCCGGGACCAGGTCGCGGCGATCCGGCTCTGCCTCACCGGCCCCGAACGCGAGGTCGGCCACCTGCGCCGCCTGCTGTCGCCGGCCCGGGTCGAGCCGGCCCCCACGTTCCCGTCCACCGCTGCGGAGGTACGAGGATGAGTGCACCCACGGCCGCGGGCCCACCGCCGGTCACCGTCGAGCCCGATCGGCCGGGCAGTGGGAAGACCGGCCGCCGCTCCCGCAAACACCGCCGGACGTGGCGGCAGGCGATCCGCCGGGACTGGCAGCTCTACTCGCTTGCCATCCTGCCGTTGCTGTTCTTCCTGATCTTCCGGTACCTGCCGATGCTCGGCAACATCATCGCGTTCCGCCGGTTCCGGCCCGGCGGCAACATCTTCGGCGAGTACTGGGTCGGCCTGCGCTACGTGAAGATGTTCCTCTCCGACCCGACGTTCTGGGAGGTCTTCACCAACACCCTGATCCTGGGCACGCTGACCCTGGTGGTCTGCTTCCCGCTGCCGGTCATCCTGGCGCTGCTGCTCAACGAGGTCCGGACCCGCAAGCTCAAGCGGTTCGTCCAGTCGGTCTCCTACCTGCCGCACTTCCTGTCGATCGTGATCGTGGCCGCGATGGTGATGCAGCTGCTCTCCACCGACGGCACGGTGAACCAGCTCGTGAAGCTCACCGGTGGCGACGCCATCCCGTTCCTGCAACGGCCGGAGTGGTTCCGGACCATCTACGTCACCTCCGAGGTGTGGCAGACGGTCGGCTGGGGCACCATCCTCTACCTCGCCGCCCTGACCACGATCGACGACAACCTCTACGAGGCGGCCCGGATCGACGGCGCCAACCGGTGGTGGCAGACCTGGCACGTCACCCTGCCCGGCATCCGGCCCACGATGGTCACGCTGCTGATCCTCAACATCGGTACGTTCATGGCGGTCGGCTTCGAGAAGATCCTGCTGCTCTACAACCCGTTGACGTACCCGACAGCGGACGTGATCTCCACCTACCTGTTCCGGATGGCGTTCCAGTCGAGCAACTTCAGCTACGCCGCCGCGATCGGACTGTTCGAGGCCGTGATCGGGCTGACCCTGATCCTGTCGGCGAACGCGATCTCCCGTCGCACAGTGGGGACGAGCCTGTGGTGACCGTGGACTCCCAAACCGCCCGGCCCGAGACCGCCGACCCGGAGCGGGCCGCCGAGCGGCTCGGCCGGCCCCGGCGACGGCGCGGCATCCAGGACACCCGGGGCTACCGGGTGTTCCAAGTGATCAACGCCATCGTGCTGACCGGGGTCGTGGTGGTGACGCTGTACCCCTTCCTCAACATCGTGGCCCGGTCGCTCAGCGACGAGGCGTACATCATCGCCGGTCGGGTGAGCGTGGTGCCGCGTGGGTTCAACACCGACACGTACCAGCTGGTGATGAAGGACTCGCTGTTCTGGACCAACTACCGGAACACCGTGGTCTACACCGTCGTCGCCACCCTCATCGCGATGGCGTTGACCACCTGCTTCGCCTACGTGCTCTCCAAGCACCACCTCAAGGGCCGGACGGCGTTGATCGGCGTGGCGGTCTTCACCATGTTCTTCAACGGCGGCCTGATCCCCAACTACGTCCTGATCAGCAGCCTGGGCATGACGAACACCATCTGGGCGATCGTGCTGCCGAACGCGATCAGCGTGTTCAACCTGCTGGTCATGAAGGCGTTCTTCGAGAGCCTGCCGGTTGATCTGGAGGAGGCCGCCGCGGTCGACGGCCTGAACACGTACGGGATCCTGCTGCGGATCGTGCTGCCGCTGTCGAAGGCGGTGATCGCCACGATGATCCTCTTCTACGCGGTCTCCTTCTGGAACTCGTGGTTCTCCGCCTTCCTCTACATGGATCGGCAGGATCTGCTGCCGGTCACCGTCTATCTGCGCAACCTGATCGCCGGGGCCGTCGGCGCGGAGAACGTCGGCGCCATCAACGAGGCGAACGAGGTACAGGCCGAGGCGACGCTCAAGGCCGTGACCATCGTGCTCACCACCCTTCCCATCCTGCTGGTCTACCCCTTCGTGCAGCGGTACTTCGTGTCGGGCGTGATGCTCGGCGCGGTGAAGGGATAGCCCGGCAGGCGGGGGTGAGCCGTCGAAACCACGAACCACCAGCGAAAGGAAGCCTGATGTTCCAACGAGCCCGGCGCCGAGCAGCGGTGGTCGCTGCCGGCGCGCTCACGCTCTCCCTCGTCGCCTGCGGCAGTGGCGACGAATCCACGTCCGAGGACCTCTCGGAGAACCGGGTCGGCGCGATGGCCGAACTCGGCGTCAACCAGCAGTTCAAGGCGACCGAGCCGGTCTCCTTCTCCCTTCTCTACAACAACCACCCGAACTATCCGTTGAAGGAAGACTGGCTCTTCTGGACAGAGCTGACCAAGCGGACCAACGTCACGATCGAGCCGGTCGCGGTACCGCTGAGTGACTACGAGCAGAAGCGCAGCCTGCTGATCGGTGCCGGCGACGCGCCCTTCATCATCCCGAAGACCTACCCGAGCCAGGAGGACACCTTCGTCTCCTCCGGCGCCATCCTGCCGGTCAGCGACTACCTCGACCTGATGCCGAACTTCAAGGACAAGATCGAGAAGTGGAACCTGGCTCCTGAGATCAACCAGCGCCGCCAGGCGGACGGCAAGTTCTACCTGCTGCCCGGGCTACACGAGAAGCCCTGGCACGACTACTCGCTGGCGATCCGGACCGACATCCTGCAGGAACTGAACCTGGAGATCCCGAAGACCTGGGACGAGCTCTACACCGTGCTCAAGGCGATGAAGGCGAAGTACCCCAACACCTTCCCGTTCTCCGACCGGTTCAGCCAGCCCAACCCGGCCGGCAACCTGCTGAACATCCTCGCCGCCTCGTACGGCCTGGAGGGCGCCGGCTGGAACTTCCAGCACGTCAGCTGGGACCCGAACGCCAAGAAGCTCTTCTACACCGCGGCCAGCGACAAGTACCGGGACATGCTGACCTACCTCAACAAGCTGGTGAAGGAGGGGCTGCTCGACCCGGAGAGCTTCACCCAGACCGACGACAACGCCCGGCAGAAGCTCGCCAACGGCAAGTCGTTCGTGATCAGCAGCAACGCACAGACCCTGGTCAACGACTACCGTCCGGACCTGGCGAAGACGCTGCCGAAGGCGACGCTGACCAAGATCCCGCTGCCGATCGGTCCGGCCGGCGAGATCAACCCGGCCAGCCGGCTGGAGAACGGCGTCATGATCTCCAAGAAGGCCCGGGACAGCAAGAACTTCGTCGCGATGATGCAGTTCATCGACTGGCTGTTCTACTCCGACGACGGGCAGACGTTCGCCAAGTGGGGCGTCGAGGGGACCACCTTCGTCAAGGACGCCGCCGGCAAGCCCACCCTGCACCCCGACGTCAACGTCATCGGGCTGCACCCCGACGCGCCCAAGCACCTCCAGAAGGACTTCGGGTTCTACAACGGCGTCTTCGCCTACGGCGGCAAGCCCGAGCTGGTGCAGGGCTTCTTCTCCGCAGAGGAGCAGGAGTTCCAGAAGGTGATGAACGCCCGGACGCCGCGACCGGTGATGCCGCCGTTCCCGTTCACCGACGAAGAGCGCGAGCAGGTGTCGCTCTGGCAGACGCCGCTGAAGGACTTCGTCTACCAGGCGACCCTGCAGTTCATCCTCGGCCAGCGTGACCTCGCCCAGTGGGACGCCTACCTGACCGAGCTCAAGGGCAAGAACATGGACGCCTACATGGAGAAGGTGCAGGAGGCGTACGAGCGGTACCAGAAGGAACACGGCTGACCGACCCGGTCCGGTCGTGACCCCGGCGGGCACGACCGGACCGGGCCTCGGCACAGCGGCCCGCCCCGCCCGACCGGGACGGGCGGGCCCGCGCAACACGGAACAGAGGACCACATGCACATCCGCGTACCGGAGCAGCCGATCGGGCAGCTGACCGACGCCTGGCGGACCTGCGTCGGCACGGGCCGCTTCGAACTGGCACTGCGCCGCGACTACCAGGACTCCCTCGCGCTGGTCCAGCGGGAGATCGGCTTCCGGCACATCCGCGGGCACGGGCTGCTCAGCGACGGTGTCGGCATCCACCGGCCGTACGAACACCGGGGTCAGCGCCGGATCCACCACAGCTTCAGCTACGTCGACCAGGTCGTCGACGCCTACCTCGACCTCGGTATCCGGCCCTTCGTCGAGCTGGGTTTCATGCCCGCCGCCCTCGCCTCCGGCGACCAGACCGTCTTCTGGTGGCAGGGCAACGTGACCCCGCCCCGCTCCGAGTCGGAGTGGACCGACCTGGTCAAGGCCACGATCGGGCACCTGGTCGACCGGTACGGCCTCGCCGAGCTGCGCCGCTGGCCGATCGAGGTGTGGAACGAACCGAACCTGGAGCAGTTCTGGCAGGGCGCGGACGAGCCCGGCTACCACCGGCTCTACGAGCTGACCGCGCACGCCGTCAAGGAGGTGGACGCGGACCTCCAGGTGGGCGGGCCGGCCATCTCCCCCGGCGCCGACGAGTGGCTGCCGCGCTTCGCCGACTTCGTCGCCGCCCGGGACGTGCCGGTCGACTTCGTCAGCAAGCACGCGTACACCTCCGGGCCGGCCCAGCACGTGCCGTTCGGGGTGCACCAGACGCTGGCTCCGGCGTCCCGGCTGCTGGAGCAGTTCGGCACGCCGAGAAAGCTGCTCCGGGACACCGCGCTGGCCGGGCTGCCGGTGCACATCACCGAGTTCAACTCGTCGTACCGGCCGGACAACCCGATCCACGACACCGCGTTCCACGCCGCGTACCTGGCACCGGTGCTGGCGGCCGGCGGTGACCTGGTCGACTCCTTCTCGTACTGGACCTTCAGCGACATGTTCGAGGAGGTCGGCATCCCGACCTCGCTCTTCCACGGCGGCTTCGGCCTGCTCACCCACCGCCAGGTCAAGAAGCCCACCTACCACCTGTACGCCTTCCTGGCCCGGCTCGGCGACCAGGTGCTGGCCCGCGGCCCGGACCACCTGGTGACCCGGGACGCCGCCGGCCGGATCGCGGTGCTCGCCTGGGCACCGGTCGACGTCACCGGGGCGGCACCGGTCGACCGGCACGCGGTGGCGCTCTCCGTACCGGTCGGACCGCCCGAGGCGGCCTCGGCCTTCCTGCTCCGCTCGACGGTGACCGAGGAGCTCGGCAACGCCTGGACCGCCTGGTCGGAGATGGGTCGGCCGCGATCGCCGCGCCCCGGTCAGCTCGACGCGCTGCGGGAGGCCGCCGAACCGGCCCGTACCCACCGGAACCTGCCGATCGTGGCCGGCCGGGTCGACCTCGACCTGACCCTGGCCCGGCACGAGGTGACCCTGGTAGAGATCACGGCGGTGGTCGACGAGACCCCGCCGTGGTGGGACGAGGACCGGCTCCTCGGCCTGGCACCGCCGGAGGGTACGCCCGGGAAGGAGCGGGAATGAACGACACGAGGCGGGCCGACGCCCGGTTCGGTACCGGGCCGCTGTCCCGGGCCATGGCCCTGGTCTACACCCTGCTGGTGGTCGAGCTGCTGCTGGTACTGACCACGCTGCCCGGCCTGGTCCCGCTCTTCCTGCTGGAGCGGCACGCCAGCAACCTTCCGCTGGTCGCGCTCTGCGCGCTGCCGCTCGGGCCGGCGCTCTCCGCCGCGCTCTACGCGCTGCGTCACCACCGCCCGGACCTGACCGAGTTGAGGCCGGCGACGCTGTTCTGGCGCGGCTACCGGGCCAACGTCCGGGGCGTACTGGCGATCTGGCTGCCCTGGCTGGCCTGGTTGACCATCGTCGCGCTGAACCTCAGCTACTTCGGCGCCGCCAACGTGCCCGGCTGGTGGCGGGTGCCGCTGCTGCTGGTCGCGCTCGGCGTCACCCTCTGGGGCGTCAACGCCCTGGTGATCACATCGTTGTTCCACTTCCGGGTCCGGGACGTCGCCCGGCTCGCGATGCACTTCCTCGGCTACACCCCGGGGGTGACATTCGGCAACGCCTGCCTGCTGGTGGTGGCGGCCGGCGTTGTCTGGGTCTCCTCCGAGGCGGTACTCGGACTGCTCGGCTCGGTGCTGGTGCTGGCCCTGCTCCGCAACTGCCGCCCGCTGGTCAGCAAGGTCGAAAAGGAGTTCACCGGATGAGCCTGCCCCGGATTTCCAAGGTGGCGTTCGGTGGGGACTACAACCCGGAGCAGTGGCCCGAGGACGTCTGGAAGGACGACTACCGACTCTTCGACGCCGCCCGGATCGACACCGTCACGCTCGGCGTCTTCGACTGGGCGCTGACCCAGCCGGGGCCGGACGTCTACGACTTCACCCTGCTGGACCGGATCGTGCAGCGGGCCACCGAGGAGGGCCGGCAGATCTGCCTGGGCACCGGCACCGGCGCGCACCCCGCCTGGCTGGCCCGGGCGCACCCGGAGGTGACCCGGACGGACTTCGAGGGCCGCAAGCACCGGTACGGGCAGCGGCACAACTCCTGCCCCAGCTCCCCCGTCTTCCGTCGGCTCTCCACCGAACTGGCCCGCCGGGTCGCCCGCCGCTACGCCGGCAACCCTGCGGTCGTCGCCTGGCACGTCGGCAACGAGTACGGCGGCGCCTGCTACTGCGACCTCTGCGCCGCCGGCTTCCGCGGCTGGCTGCGCGACCGGTACGGCAGCCTCGACGCGCTCAACGCCGCCTGGTACACCACCTTCTGGTCGCACACCTTCACGGACTGGGACGAGATCGAGCCGCCGTCGGCGCTGACCGAGCACTGGCGCGGCCCTAACCACACCGCCTTCCAGGGCATCACCCTCGACTACCTGCGGTTCATGTCGGACGCGATGCTGGCCAACTACCGCGACGAGAAGGCGGCGATCCGGGAGTCGGATCCCGACGTGCCGGTGACCACGAACTTCATGGGCATGTACCGGCCGATCGACTACCACCGCTGGGCGGCGCACCTCGACTTCGCCTCCTGGGACAACTACCCGCCGGACGACAACTCCCCGGCCTGGATGGCGCTGACCCACGACCTGATGCGCGGGCTCAAGGGCGGCCAGCCGTTCTGGCTGATGGAGCAGACCCCGAGCTACACCGCGTCCCGGGACGTCAACCCGCTGAAGCGGCCCGGGGTGATGCGGTTGTGGAGCTGGCAGGCGGTGGCGCACGGCGCGGACGCCGTCCTCTTCTTCCAGATGCGCGCCTCGCGGGGCGCCTGCGAGAAGTACCACGGCGCGGTCATCGGGCACGCCGGGCGGCAGGACACCCGGGTCTTCCGCGAGGTCGCCGCGCTCGGTGCCGAACTGGACCGGCTCGGTCCGGCGACACTCGGCGCCCGGACCCCGGCCCGGGTCGCCCTGCTCTTCGACTGGGACAGCTGGTGGGCGCTGGGGATCTCCGACGGCCCGTCCCGGCTGCTGCGCTACCAGCAGATCGTGCACGCGTACTACCGGGCGCTCTGGGAGGCCGGTGCCGACGTCGACGTCGTGTCGGTGACCGCGGACCTCGGCGGCTACCAGGTGGTGGTCGCGCCGGCGCTGCACATGATGAAGGGTGACCTGGCGCGGCGGCTGGCGGCGGTGGCCGAGCGGGGCGGTTCGGTGCTGACCACCTTCCTGTCCGGCCGGGTCGACGAGGACGACAACGCCTTCCTGGCGGACGTGCCCGGTCCGCTCGGGCCGCTGACCGGGATCCGGATCGACGAGTGGGACGCCCGTCCGCCCGAGGTGGTCAACCCGGTACGCCTGCGCGGCGACGACCCGGGCGACGAGGTCGAGGTCGAGTCGCGGCTCATCTTCGAGCTGGTGATTCCGCAGGGCGCCGAGGTGGTCGGCACGTACCAGGCGGACTTCTACGCCGGCACCCCGGCCGTCACCCGGAACAGCTACGGCGCCGGCCACGGCTGGTACGTCGCCGCCGGTCTCGACCAGCCCGGCGTGCACTGGGTGGTCCGCCGGGTACTGGAGCGGCACGACCTCGTCGGGCCGTACGCGGACCTGCCCGACGTGGAGTCGACGGTGCGGGTCGCCCCGGACGGGACGCGGCTGCGGTTCCTGCTCAACCACGGCGCCGAGCCGGTCGAGACGACCGCGCACGCCGCCGGTACCGACCTGCTCGGCGGGGAGCGGATCGCGCCGGGCCAGCCGATCCGGCTCGACCCGACGGGCGTGCTGGTGCTGCGCGAGGATCCGTCCCCGGCCCGACCGGCGACGGGTTCCGACACGGACCGGGGAGGACTGCCTTGACCACCGCCGATCCGACATCTCCGCACCCGGCGTGGTTGCCGCCGGCGGCGTTCCGGGCGATCGGTTCGCGGCAGACCCTGGTCTGCGGCGACGGCACGCTGGTGGAGACGGTGCGCGACGAGGTCGCTCGGGCCTGTGCCCGGTTCGGCGGCACGGTCCAGCACTCCACTGGCGCGGCGACGGAGCCGGAGCGGACCGGAGTCGGCGCCCGGCCGTACGACCTGGTGCTCGCCCTCCGCGCTGCCGGGTCGCTGCCGGCCGGCGCGGCACCGGCGGTCGAGGTCGGCCGCGAACTGGGACCGGACCGGGGCGGGCTCGACCCGGAGGGTTTCGCGCTGGCCCGCCGGGACGGCGTGACGGTGGTGCTGGCCGACGCCCCGGCCGGACTGCTGTACGGGCTGTTCGAGGTGGTCCGGCTCGGCGCGGCGGCGTTCGACGCCGACCGTGCGGTGCGGGTGCATTCCCCGGCGCTGCGGCTGCGGCTGGTCAGCCACTGGGACAACGTCGACGTGCATCCGGTGATGGGACAGGTCGAGCGCGGCTACGCGGGCGGGTCGATCTTCTGGCGTGACGGTGCGCCGATCGGCGACAGCGACCGGATCCGCGAGTACGCGCGGCTGCTCGCCGCCTGCGGGATGAACGCGATGACGGTCAACAACGTCAACGTGCACGGCACGGCGAACCGGCTGCTGACCGACCGGCTCGGCGACGTGGCCGCGATCGCGGACCTGGTCCGCCCGTACGGGATCCGGGTGCACCTGTCGGTCAACTTCGCCGCACCGGTCGCCCTGGACGGACTGCACACCGCCGACCCGCTCGACCGCGACGTGCGAGCCTGGTGGGCCAGGGCCGCCGGGCGGATCTACGGGACGATCCCGGACTTCGGCGGCTTCATGGTGAAGGCGGACTCCGAGGGGCAGCCGGGGCCGTACCGGTACGGGCGTACCCACGCCGACGGCGCGAACATGCTCGCCGACGCCCTGGCGCCGTACGGCGGGGTGGTGCACTGGCGTGCCTTCGTCTACAACCACCGGCAGGACTGGCGGGACCGCTCGACCGACCGGGCCCGGGCGGCGTACGACCACTTCACCCCCTTGGACGGCCGGTTCCGGGACAACGTGATCGTGCAGGTGAAGCACGGGCCGATGGACTTCCAGACCCGCGAGCCGGTCTCCCCGGTGCTCGCGGCCATGCCGGGTACCCGGCTGGCGGTGGAGGTGCAGGCGACCCAGGAGTACACCGGACAGCAGCGGCACGTCTGCTACCTGGGCCCGTGGTGGAGCGAGGTGCTCCGGTTCGCACCCTGGGGCCCGGGCCGACCGACCGTCGCCGCGGTGGTCGGCGGGTCGTCCCGCGACGGCGACCGGACGGCGCCTGCCGGCGACGACGACCGGGGGGTGTCGGCCGGCGGCGGTCTGGTGGTCGTCTCCAACGTCGGTGCCGACCACTACTGGACCGGGCACCCGCTCGCCCAGGCCAACCTCTACGCCGCCGGCCGGCTCGGCTGGGCGCCCGACCTCGACCCGCTGGCGGTCCTCGACGAGTGGATCGACCTGACCTTCACGCCGTCGGCGACCGGCGACCCCGACCTGCTGCGCGGGACGCTGCACGCGCTGCTGGACGACTCGTGGCGCACCTACGAGCGGTACACGGCACCGCTCGGGGTCGGCTTCATGGTCGCGCCCGGTCACCATTACGGCCCCGACGTGGACGGCTACGAGTACTCGCGGTGGGGCACCTACCACTTCGCCGACCGCGACGGCGTCGGGGTGGACCGCACCCGGGCCACCGGAACCGGGTTCACCGGCCAGTACCCGCAGCCCTGGGCGGACCGGTACGAGTCTCTCGACACCTGCCCGGACGAGTTGCTGCTCTTCTTCCACCACGTGCCGTACCAGCACGTGCTGCACTCCGGGTCGACGGTGATCCAGCACATCTACGACACCCACTTCGCCGGGGTCGAGCAGGTGGCGGAGATGGTACGGCGGTGGGAGCGGATCGGCCCGGCCGGTCTGGTGGGCCCCGCGTTGCATGCCCGGGTGACCGAGCGGCTGGCCGAGCAGTTGCGCTCCGCCAGGCAGTGGTGCGACACGATCAACACGTACTTCCTCCGCAAGTCCGGAGTGCCGGACGTCCGGGGCCGCCGGATCCACTGAACCACCGGGCACCACCGAGCCACCGGCCACCACGGAGCCGCCGGGCGTGGCTGCCACCTGCGGTCCGGGCCCGGCCCTGCCTTGTACGATGTCGTTCCGGAGGAGAGTTGAGGTAGGTGGCCAGCCAGACCGAGCCCGGTGCCGAGCCCCGGATCCCGTTGAGCCGCGAGCGGGTGCTGCGGGCCGCGATCAGCGTCGCCGACTCCGGGGGCATCGAGTCGTTGACGATGCGCCGGCTCGCCGAGCACCTCGGGGCCGAGGCGATGTCGCTCTACTACCACGTGGCCAACAAGGAAGACGTGCTCGACGGCGTCGTGGACGTGATCGCGACCGAGATCAACGAGGTCGTCGACCGGATCGACGTACCGGCCGACGGTGCCGACTGGAAGAAGGCCGTACGCCAGCGGATCCTCTCCGCCCGCGAGGTGCTGCTCCGGCACCGCTGGGCGCCCGGGGTCTTCGAGACGCGCACCAACACCAGCCTCGCGGTGCTGCGCTACTACGACGCCCTGCTCGGCCTGATGCGCGCGGGCGGCTTCTCCTACGACCTGGCGCACCACGCGCTGCACGCGCTGGGCAGTCGGGCGCTGGGGTTCACCCAGGAACTGTTCGACCCGAACGGTGGCGACGGCGCCACCGATCCGGCGGCCGGGCTGGCCGAGATGGCCGGGCAGCTCCCCCACCTGGTCGGCATGCTGAGCGAGATCGTCCACGACGATCCCGATTCGACGCTGGGCTGGTGTGACGACCAGGCCGAGTTCGAGTTCGGACTCGACCTGATCCTGGACGGACTGGACCGGATCCGCGAAGGGGCCTGACGACACCCGCGAAGAGGCCTGACGACATCCGCGAAGGAGCCTGACGACCGGAGCCGCGCGAGCGGCCGCTCCCATCGACGACCCGCCAGCCGCTCGCGCAGGCCGATCGGGCCGCCGGTCCCGATCGGACGGTCACCGCCGTCCATCGCGATTCGGCTTGGCGATTTCCCGCGAACCTCTCGACAACCTTACGCCGTACGAGTACCTTACGTTGTAAGACTTACAACGTAAGGGCGGCTGCCGATCTCGATCCGGGGGTCCGCCCGACCCGCATCCCGGAAGAGGGAGACCACGATGAAGGCGGCAGTCCTGCGCGCGTACGGGCCACCGGAGGCCCTGGAGATCACCGACGTCCAACGGCCCGCTCCCGGCGACGACGAGGTGCTGGTCCGGGTCCGGGCCACCTCCGTCAACCCGTACGACTGGCACCACATCCGCGGCGAGCCGCTGGTCGCCCGCCTGATGCCCGACGGCCCCGGACTGCGCACCCCCGCCATCACCGTCCCCGGCTGTGACATGGCCGGCCAGGTGGAGGCGGTCGGCCGGAACGTGACCGGGTTCCGACCCGGCGACGACGTGTACGCCCTGCTCGCCGAGGGCGGCTTCGGCGAGTACGTCTGCGTCCGGGAGGAGCTGCTGGCGCCGAAACCGGCGAACCTGTCGTACGAGCAGGCGGCGGCGGTACCGATGGCCGGCGTCACCGCCCTGGTGGGACTCCGCGACGCGGGCCGGATCCAGCCCGGCCAGCGGGTACTCGTCAACGGCGCGTCCGGCGGGGTGGGCACCTTCGCCGTACAGCTCGCCCGGGCGTTCGGTGCCACCGTCACCGGCGTCTGCAGCACCCGGAACCTGGAACTGGTCGGCTCGCTCGGCGCGGACGAGGTCGTCGACTACACCACCGAGGATTTCACCCGGCGCGGACGCCGCTACGACCTGCTGCTGGACAACGCCGGCAGCCGCTCCGTGTCGGCGTACCGGCGGGTGCTCACCCGTAACGGGACGCTGGTCGCGGTCGGTGGCCCGGCCAGTCGCTGGCTACAGCCCGCCGGCCGGGTCTTCGCCGCGGTCGCGGTGGCTCCACTGGTCTCACAGCGGATCGCCGTGGCCGACGCGGTCCGCTGCCCGGACAAGAGCAACTGCCTGCGGCTGCTGACCCGCCTCATCGAGGACGGCACGGTCACCCCGGTCGTCGACCGCCGCTACCCGTTCGCCGAGATCCACGCGGCCGTCCGCTACCAGGAGGAGGGGCACTGCCCCGGAAAGGTGGTCGTGACGCTCTGAGGACTCGCCGGCACCGCCGGACATGACTTTCGGCAACAACCCGGACAACGCCGGACACGCCGGCCGGAACGACCCGGAGCGGCTCGTCGGGCGTAGGCTGAGCCACGTGGATCAAGAAGACCGGATCGCCCTCTTCCTCGACTACGAGAACCTCGCGCTCGGCGCACGGGACCATCTCGGCGGCCTGGCCTTCGACTTCCGTCCGATCGCCGACGCGCTGGCCGAACGCGGCCGGGTGGTGGTCCGCCGGGCGTACGCCGACTGGTCGTACTTCGACGAGGATCGCCGGATGCTCACCCGGTCGCACGTGGAGCTGATCGAGATCCCGCAGCGGATGGGTGCGAGTCGCAAGAACGCCGCCGACATCAAGATGGCGGTCGACGCGGTGGAACTCGCCTTCGAACGCGGCTACCTCTCCACCTTCGTGATCTGCACCGGTGACAGCGATTTCACCCCGCTGGTGCACAAACTCCGCGAACTCAACAAGCGGGTGATCGGCGTCGGCGTGGAAAAGTCCACCTCGGCGCTGCTCCCGCCCGCCTGCGACGAGTTCCTCTACTACGACCGCCTTGAGGGCGTGGACATCCCCTCGGCCCGTCCACGGCGGGGACGACCGGGCCGGCCGGCCGGCCCGGAGGCACCACCGGCCGGGCCGGACCAGCAGGCGGAGCCTGGACCCGAGCCCGCGCAGGGGGTAGAGGAGCCGGTACGCGACGTCGACACGCTCGCCGAACTGGTCGCGCAGACCGTGGCGGGGTTGCAGGGCAGCTCCAGCGGGGAGGTGACCGCCTCGACGCTCAAGCGCACGCTGCTGCGCAAGGACCCGACGTTCAGCGAGTCCGACTACGGGTTCCGGGCCTTCGGGGAACTTCTCCGGCACCTCGCCGCGCACAACGTGGTCGAGCTGACCGAGGGCCCCGCCAAGGGCGACCCGGGGGTGTCGTTGCCCGAACACGGCGACCGGGAGGTGGCGTTCGGGCTGCTCCGTACCGTCCTGCTGGATCTGGCCGGCGCGGACGGCTCGGTGGCGCTCTCCGGGCTGAAGAACCAGCTCCGCCGGGCACGGCCCGACTTCAGCGAGAAGAAGCTCGGCTACCGCAGCTTCCTCCAGTTCTGCAAGGCCGCCGCCACAAGCGGCGCGATCGAGCTGCGGTGGAGCCCGGACAACGACGACTATCTGCTCACCGCACGTCCCGGCTGACCTCTTCCGGTCCATCGGTCGACGGCTTCGGCCCCGGTGCCGGGCGCTCCTGAGCCGACGACTCGCGCTCCCGAGCCGGCGACTTGCGCTCCTGTGTGGACCGTCGTCCGCCGGTCGACGGCGGGCTGAGTCCGGCCTCACGGGCGGCGTTGCGCAGGAAGCTGCCCGCCACCCGCAGCGCCTCACCCGCCATCTCGCTGACTCTGCCGGCCGAAACCGGCGCAGCCTGCTGCCGGGTGCCCGGCTCCGCTGCGGGCCGGCCCGTACCGGAGGTGGCCGGCCGGTCCGCCGAGCCGGCGGCCTGCCCGCCGCCCGCCCGGCCGGCCGGCTCGGCCGGGCGCTCGATTCCCGGCCCGACCAGAGGCTCGACCGGACCTTCCACGGGTGGTCGCGGCCGGTCGACGGCGGGGGTCACCGGGCCATGCCGGCCGAGCGCCTGCGCCGCGGTACCGTCCAACTCGCGCACCGCCTGCCGCGTGGTCTGGTTCAACTCGTCGACCAGGCCGCCCACCGCATGGGAGAGGATCTGCGGGTTCCGGTCGATGGTGGTCAACGCCCGTTCCAGGATCCGGGTGAGCTCGTCGAGCCGGACCTTGAGCATCGCCGCCGCCTCGACACCCTCGATGTCGAGATCGACCCGCTCCAGGTGAACCCGAACGCCCGCGTCGACCTGCAACAGGTTCGCCAGCCTGGCCCGCAGCGAGAGATCGGCATCCAGCCCGTGCACGCCGAGCCGGATCCGCTCCACCCTGACCTGCGGTACATCCAGCAGGACGTCGGGCTCGGCCTCGGGCACGCCGCGTCCCCGTCCCCCGCCGCCCGGGCTCCCGTTCCGCCGGGCGTCGCGCTGGTTGCCCGTCGTGTCCTCCGGCGGCTCCGCCGACCGATCGTCCCGCATCGCCCGTCCTTCTCGTTGATCGACCCATTTCGGGCTCGCCGCCGGCGTACCCGGTTTCCGGGCGACCACGCCTCCGGCCCGCGATCAGGAGTCCGGTGCTTTCGCGGACATCGAGTTGCCACTTCGGAGATTCTTGCCAACTAGACATCGGCACGTGACAATAACCTCCGCACGCGTACCGATCTTCGACCCCGCCCCTGCCCGCACGGGAGACGCCATGCGACGATCAGCCCTCGCCGTCCCGTTATCCGCACTGGTCGCCTTCGTCGGCCTCGGCGCGACGCCCACCCCGGCGGTCGCGGTCATCGTCAGCTCCGACGTCGGAACGCTCGCCACCACGTCGCTGGCACCTGGGCTCTCCCTGAGCACCGCTTCGACCACCAGTCCGAACCGGATCAACATCCTCACGGCGAACCTGTCCGAGCCCACCCTGAAGCCGAAGCACCTCAATCCCGGAACCGTCGGGGCCACGGCCTCCCTGTCCAGCCAGGCGAACCGGGTGGGTGCGGTCGCCGCGGTCAACGGTGACTTCTTCGACATCGGTGCCACCGGGGCACCCCGGGGCGTGGGGCTGGACGACGGCGCACTGCTGCACGGCCCCGCCTCCGGCTGGAACAACGTGGCCGCGCTGTACGCCAACGGCACGGGCACCCGGGGCGGGGTGGCCGAGATCTTCCTCGACGCGAAGATCACCCTGCCCGACGACACCCAGCTGACCGCCACCAACCTCAACTCGCCGAACATCGCCGCCAACGGCATCGGCGTGTACAACGCGCTCTGGGGCGACGAGCCACGCAGCCAGGCACTCGACGGTGCCACCCGGAGCCGGGAGGTGGAGATAACCGACGGCCGGGTCAGCCGGGTCAGCAGCACCCCGGGCGGCAAGGTGCCGGTCGGGTCCGTCGTCGTGCTCGGCGTGAACGCCGGCGCCGACGCCCTGGCCGGGATCGCGGTCGGTGACGAGGTCACCGTCAACTACTCGCCACGCAGCGGCGCCGGAGCCCCCCAGGTCGCGATCGGCGGCAATCTCGTACTGCTCAGGGACGGGGTGGCCACCACCGTCTCGCATCCGCGGAATCCGCGTACGGCGGTCGGCTTCTCCGAAGACGGCCTCACCATGTGGTTGGTGGTGGTGGACGGACGGTCCAGCGCCAGCGTCGGCATGACCTATGTGGAGCTCGCCAGGTACATGAAGTCCCTCGGCGCCGACGACGCGATCAACCTCGACGGCGGCGGCTCCAGCACCCTGGTCGCCCGGATGCCGGGAGCAACCTCGGTATCGGTCCGCAACACCCCGTCCGACGGCGCCCAGCGGGCGGTGCCGAACGGGATCGGCTTCGTCTCCACCGCACAGGCGTGGAGCACCACGATCGACAACACCACGGCCGACCGGTTCACCGCGAGCGCGAACTGGGGCGTGTCCAGCTACTCCAGCCAGAGGTTCGGCGCCGACTACCGGTTCGCCGACCCGGTCCTGTCGAGCGACGTCGCCTGGTACCGGGCGAACATCCCGGAGACCGGCAGCTACGCCGTCTCGGTCTGGTATCCGGCCGACCCCGGGTACAACGACTCGACGCCGTTCATCATCGCCACCACCAGCGGAAACCAGACGGTACGGGTGAACCAGCGCGCCAACGGTGGCCGCTGGGTGTCCCTGGGAGTCTTCACGCTGGCGGCGGGGGACGCGAACACGGTGGGAGTGAGCCGGTGGACGTCGGGCACCGGTTACGTCATCGCGGACGCGGTGCGGATCACCCGGGTCTGAGCGCGTCGGAGCCCCGGCCGCCCAGGACCGCGGGAATGCCGCAGGCGCAGGCGATGCACACCCCGATCGCGGTGAGAGGCTGACGACGACGTCCACGTGAAGGCTGCGGGATGTCGCCGTCAGCCACGCCGGACGGCGAATATTCGTTTGTCGGCCGCGGCGACGGCCCCTTACGGTCCAGGCCATGCTCCTTCGGGAAGAACAGGTTCACGACCATGAACCGGTTCGCGTCATCCATCGGCGTGCCTTTGGCGCCGGACATGGCGAGACCGTCGCGAAACTGGTAGACGCGCTGCGCCGCGACGATCCCACCGCTGCTTCCTTCGTCTCCGAGGAGACGGATGGGGTGGTGGGGCACATCATGTTCAGTCGGTGCCTGCTCGACGCACCGCGGCGACTTGTAGACGTCGCGTCACTGAGCCCGCTCGCCGTCGCACCGCAGTGGCAGCGCCGTGGCGTCGGTTCCGCGCTCATCCGTCGTGGCCTGCAGGAACTTGACGAACGGGGCGTGCCGCTGGTGTTCCTGGAAGGTGACCCGCGATATTACTCACGCGCTGGTTTCAGCCCGGCCGGAGAATACGGCTTCCGTAAACCGTCGCTGCGTATCCCTGACCAATGTTTCCAGGTGGTCAGGCTGTCGGCATACGAACCCTGGATGACCGGGACGTTCGTCTACTCGAGTACGTTCTGGAAATACGACTGCGTTGGTGGGCGCGACACGGAGGCCTGAGCGCGCGAGCCCCCTCAGCCTGTCCGGCCCGGCGCGGCTGTCGGTGCCGCCGCCTAGGGTAGAGGGATGATCGATCGGCGCCAGGTGATGAGATTCCGCGTTCAGGCGCAGCATCTCGACCGGGTCGAGGGCACCCTCGGGGACACCGCCGTGCTCGACATCGGGGTACAGGAGACCGGCCCGGACGGCGGCAGGTGGGCGCTGGCCAACCGCGGGGTCGAGGTGGTGACGTTGTCCGCGGAGGACCTGATCCTGCTGTGGACCGCGCGAGGTGCTCCCCACCTCTATCGCCGGGCTGACGCGGGCAGGGTCGCGGCGGCCGTCGAGCCGTTCTCCGACGCTGACGCGGGCAAGCGCATCTACGACGCCGCCAAGCCCCTGAAGGCGGCCGGCATCGGCATCCTGGCCGCCCTCGACGAGGTAGCCGCGCAGATGCGAGCCGTCGTCACCGGGCCGATGGTCAAGGGAGACGTCTCCGGGCGCCTGGCCGAGGCGATGCCCGAGCCGTACCTGCGGTTCTGCCGACCGTGCGACGCCACCCATCTCTACGAGATGCCGTTCCGGTTGGCCGCCGTCCGGGCCGGGCTGGAGCTGCAACTCGACACGTCGCCGCCGGTCCTGCGGCCCAGCGCGGAGTTGGCGAAGGCCGTCGCCCCGGACGAGCGGTTCGACCTCATCCGTGCATACCTTCGTCTGCTCGGCCCGGCCACTCCCAAGCAGGTGGCCGACTATCTCGATGCCCCGGTCAAGGATGTGAAGGCACGCTGGCCCGAAGATGTCGTCGAGGTGATGGTCGACGGCGTGGCACACTCGCTCCTCGCTGCCGACGAATCGGCGCTGAAATCGGCAGACACCAGCACAACCCGCCTGCTCGGCCCGTTCGACCTCTTCCTCCAGGCGAAGGACCGGGCAACCCTGGTGCCGAGCACGGCCCACGCCAGGGAGCTGTGGCCGGTGCTGGGCCGCCCCGGTGCCGTGCTGGTCGACGGTGAACTGGTCGGCACCTGGCGACCCCGCAAGTCCGGCCGGACGTTCAAGGTCGCCGTTCAACCGTGGCAGAAGCTGCCGGCGACCACCCGCAGCACCATCGTCGACCAAGCCGAACGCCTCGCCGCGTACCGCGCCGTTCCCCTCGCCGGCGTCGAATTCGCCGCCTAGCGAACTTCACTGTCCGCACCGGGCCAGCCACCCCGGTCGGCGCGCTCAGCTGACCAGCGGACCACCATCGGCCGTGCGGAGCAGCACGGCTACCTGTCGCTGCCGTCCTGTCCCCTCGTCCTCATCCGACAGCCGGGCCCGGCGCGGGTTGATGAGCTTTGGGCAGCGGTCGATTTCGGGACCGAGCGGGCCGGAAACGGCCAATAGCGGTATTCCGCCACTCCGTCAATTCGCCGATTTTGCCGACGAACGCGCAGGCCAGAGCCGATGAACACGGGCACGGGGTTGCTATGGTCATCAATGGTTGTTATCTTCCACACGGGTCACGGGGGAACGGCGACCTAGCGCAGCGCTGCGGTCTGTCACCGTCCTCGCACAACGTGTCGAGGAGGAGCCTGCATTGGTCGGGCAATGGACGTCAAAAATTGCGCTGCGGCCGCCGCGGTGGAGTATCCGACAGTCACCAGAAATGCATTCCGGATGTGATGCGCCCAGCCGGTTCAGACTCCAATCGGCCGCATTCCGGTGACCGTGCCGATGAATGACAAGCCCGCTCCCGGAGCCCGCCTGGTCTCCGCGCCGACCGGCGCCGAGACGGTGGTCAAGCAGTACGTCGACGACCTGACCCTGGCCCTGGCGCAGCTCGAGACCGGCTCGGTGACCGACCTGCTGGAGACGCTGGTCCTGGCGCTGCACTCGGGCAGCCGGGTCTTCGTGGCCGGCAACGGCGGCAGCAGCACGGCCGCCATCCACATCGCCAGCGACCTGATGGCGGCGGCGGGCAACCTCGGCGCCGCGCCACAGGTCGTGGCGCTGACCGAGAACATCGCCCGGGTCACCGCGATCGCCAACGACCACTCCTACGACGAAATCTTCTCTCGGCAGCTGGTCGGGTGGGGCCGGCCGCACGACGTGCTGCTGCTGCTCAGCGTCAGCGGCGACTCGACCAACCTGGTCCGGGCGGCGAGGGTCGGCCGCCGGCTCGGGATGACCGTGCTGGCGGCGCTCGGCAACCCCGGTGGCCTCGCCCGGCTCGCGGACCGGCTCGTCGTCTTCGGCCAGGCCGACTACGGCCTGACCGAGGACCTGCACGTCGCGCTCGGCCACATGGCGGTACGGGTGCTGCGTGGCGGCGATGCCTGCCGGTACACCGGCGCCACCGGGGACGGCGCGCCGGCCGGTGCCGGAGCGGAACGCGAAGAGGTTGGCGAGCTCGGTGACCCACTACAGTTCTAGGCTCTTCCTCACCATTCGGTACCTCGTCGGCCTTCTCGGGCTGACCCTGACGCGGACCTCGACCGAGCTGACCAGCTATCGGATCCACGCCGGCCACGGGCGGTACGACGACTCCCGCCCGCTCCCCGCCGACCTGGCGACGCTGCTCGACGACCGCAATCCCGACCTCGTGGCGCTGCGGGAGCGCTACCGCCGGCTGGAGTCGCCGTTCCGGCCGGGCCGGTTCTGGCGGCGGAGCCGCCGGCTGCGCGACCTGAACCTGCGGTACTTCCGCGGCGACAACGCCTACGTCTGGCAACTGCGCCAGCTCGGCGACAACGCCCGGCTGAAGTTCTTCCTCTTCGCCCGGTACGTCAGCTCCCTGGACAGCCAGAAGCTGCTCGACCGGACCGGCGAGGACGGCGCCTTCGGCTGCTGGACGTTCGACTTCGACAGCCTGCCGACGTCCAGCCGGGACCTGCTCGACTCGATCAACGAGATCTACTTCCTCGACCGGCACTGGGGTCTGCTCTCCAGGACGGACTTCACCGTCGTGGACATCGGCGCCGGATACGGCCGCCTCGCCCACCGCATGGTGGAGGCGGTCCCCGGACTGACGCGCTACCTCTGTGTCGACGCGATCCCGGAGTCGACCTTCCTCAGCGAGCACTACCTGAGATACCGCAGGGTCGACCATAAGGCGACCGTCCTGCGGCTCGACGAGATGGCCGACGAGGTGGCGGCCCGGCGTCCCGACCTGGCGGTCAACATCCACAGCTTCTCCGAGATGCCGATCTCGGTGATCGAGGCCTGGATCGCGCTGCTGGCCAGGTGCGGCGTACCGACGCTCATGATCGTGCCGAACGAGGGTGACCGGCTGCTGAGCCTGGAGGACGACTACCTCCGCCGCGACTTCGCCCCGGTCCTGGAGCGGCACGGCTACGTCCTCGCCGCCCGCGAGCCCACCATCGCCGATCCGGACGTGCGCGACCTCGTCGGCGCCGGCGACTGGTTCCTGCTCTACCGCCGGCGCGGCACGGACCCGACCCCGGAGGCGCGATGACCGGCGGTGGGGTGCCCGCCCCGGCGCCGCGCGACCGGTTGTCGCTGGAGTTCACCGGGCTGGACGCGGGCAGCGGCGAGCTGACCTGGGGACAGCGGTTCGTCTGGAACATCCTGGAGTCGCTCGCCCCGGCCAACCACTACCTCAACATCCGGTTCCGGGTGCACCTGCCGGTCGACGCCACCCGGGAGCGGGTACTGGCCGCCCTGGACACCCTCGTCCGCCGTCACGAGGTGCTCCGGACCCGGTTCACCGTCGGCCCCGACGGCGAGCCCCGGCAGCACCGCGACCCGGCGGGCGAGCTGCCGGTGGAGATCCGCGAGACCGACCCGGGTCGGGTACGCCGGCTCGCCGAACAGGCCGAGGAGCGGCTCTGGCGGGAACCGTTCCGGCACGGGTCCGAGTGGCCGCTGCGGGTCTGCCTCGTCGTCGCCGACGGCCGCCCCCGGCAGGTCGTGTTCGTCTTCTCCCACCTCGCCGTCGACTCCTGGGGATGCTTCGTGCTCCGCCGGGAATTCCTCGAACTGCTCCGGAACCAGCACGCCGCGCCGGCCCTCGCCGGCTGGCAGCCCCTGGCCCGGGCGGCCCACGAGGCATCGGAGCCGGGTCGCCGGGCCAACGACCTCTCCCTGGCCTACTGGCGCCGGGTGCTCGACACCATGCCGCAGACCGCGTTTCCCGTCCCGCCCGGGCCGGCCGAGACCCCGCGCTTCCCGGGCGTCGAACTGCACTCGGTGGCGCTGGCCTCCGCCACCCGGGCGGTCGCGGCACGACACCGGGTCGGCCCGGCCGCCGTCCTGCTCGGCGCGCTCTCGACGATCATCGGCATCCGGACCGGCGCCTCGGCCGTGCCGCTGTTCCTCGCCGGGGGCAACCGGTTCACCCCGCAGGACGCCGCCTCGGTGGGGACCTTCTACCAGGGCGCACCGGCGGTGATCCGGCTGGACGGCGCCTCGCTGGCCGGCACCATCCGCGAGGCGCACCGGGTGTCGACGCTGGCGTACCTGCGCGGCCAGAGCGATCCCCGGGACGTCGCGCGGCTGCTGGACACCGTGCGGCACCGGCGTGGGGTCGACATCGACCTGTCCAGCACCGTGAACGTGGTGCCCGAACCCGGTGCCCCGGGGCCGCCGCCGGTGCCGCACGACGTCGCCGACCTGCGCGGGCTGACCGGATCCACCCGGGTGGCGGACCTGGAGGGCCGGGACAGCGAACGACTGACGTTGTACGTGCACGTCAAGGCGCTGCGTTCGCGCGCCGTACTCGAACTCTTCGCCGACAGCCGCTACCTGACCGCCGCCGACGCCCGGAAGCTCCTGACCGGGCTGGAACTCGTGCTGATCGAGATGCTCGACGTCGGGGACCTCGACGCCGGCCGGGTGGCCGACCTGGTCGGGATCGCCCCGCAGGCCAGCGCGGAGAGCTGCCCGGCGGAGCCGGATCCCGCCGTACCCGCACCGCTGGGGGGCTGACGTGCTCTCCGTGATCATGCCGACGTACAACCAGGTCAGCTGCCTGGATCTGACCCTCGGGTCGCTCGCCCGGCAGACCGCCGACCCGGACCGGTTCGAGGTGATCGTGGTCGACGACGCCTCGGTCCAGGACGTCCGTGCGGTGGTCCGCCGCCACGAGACCGAGCTGCAACTGCGGTACGTCCGGCACACCACCAACCGGGGCCGGTCGGCGGCCCGGAACTCCGGGGTCGCCCGGTCCCGGGCCGACCTGCTGCTGCTGATGGACGCGGACTCCTACGCCGCCCCGGATCTCGTGCGACGGCACCTGCGCCGGCCCGGCGATCCGGTGGGCGAGGTCGTCTACGGCCGACGGGTCGAGCCGAGCTGGGGAACGTTCGCCCGGCTACGGCAGGCGGTACCCGACGAGGCCGAGCTGCTGCCGATGGAGGGCGACCACCGCGACCTGCCGGGGCGGGCCGACGGCGACTTCGACGTCTACCGGCGTACCGGCTGGATGTTCGGGTTCACCCACAACCTCTCGCTCCCCCGCGAGCTGTACCAGCAGGTCGGAGGCTTCGACGAGGCGTTCGTCCAGTGGGGATACGAGGACACCGACTTCACGTACCGGATATACCGGCACTTCGGCCGGGACAGCGGCCGGTTCCGCTACGACCCGGAGGCCGTCTGCTACCACACACCGCACTTCCGGGACTGGGCGACCGAGTGGGAGAAGACCAAGCCGGTCCTGCCGTACCTGGTCCGGAAATACCGGCACTACGACATCGAGTTCTTCACCCACCCGTCGGACAACCACCGGCGGGTGGCCCGGACCCTGCCGTTCTACGAGGACTGCCGCGAGTTCGTCCGCGACCACCCGGACCGGGTCACCGGGGACACCGTGCGCAAGCTCGTCGACGCGCCGGAGACCGAGCGCAGCCTCTGGATCGGATTCGACGTCGAATCGGCGGCCTCGATCGGCCGGGACACGAGCATCGACCACGCCGTCGCGTACGGGCCGGACAATCCACACCTGTTCGGAGTCCGGACGCCGTACCCGGACGGTGCGTTCGACCGGGTGGTCCACCTCGACCTGTGGCGCATGCTCACCCCGATCGACCTCTCCGCGCTGATCCTGGACAGCCTCCGGATCGCCGACGCGGCGCTGCTGGTCCAGTCGAAGGGAGTGCGCCGCGACCCCGCCGACGGGATCGGCATGCTCGACGACCTGGACTACCTCCTCGCCATGCTCACCCCGCGCTACCACGCGGCGATCTCGTACGCAGACGACGAGCTGGCCGTCGTCACCGTGACCCGACCCCGGTCGCCGGGGGCGGCCCCGCCACCCGGCGCCGGCTCCCCGGGAAGTGGTGGACGGTGGTGACGGGCGGCCCGGTCTCCGCCGTCGCCTTCGACCTCGACGGCACCCTGGTGGACCTCGAACGGTTCCACCACGACGCCCTGCTGCGGGCCGCCCGGGAGGTCGGGGTCGCACTCACCTGGGACGACGCGCTGCACCGGCTCCCGCACTTCATCGGTGGTCCCGACCCACGGGTGGCGGCGGAGGTCGCAGCGCTGTCCGGTGCCGGGGTCGCGCCGGCCGAGGTGCTCGCGGCGAAGCGCCGGTACTTCTCCGCCCTGGTCGGCGCCGCCGACGGGATCGTGCCGCGTGCCGGGGCCGCCGAGCTCCTGGACCGGCTGGCCGGCCGGGGTGTCCCACTGGCCGTGGGTACCGTCACCGAGCGGGAACCCGCGCTCGGCATCCTGCGCCGGGCGGGACTGCTCGGGCACTTCGGCGCGGACCGGGTGGTGGCGGCACGGGACGTACCGGAGCTGAAGCCGGCGCCGCATGTCTACCGGGAAACCGCGCGCCGGCTCGGCGTGCCGCCGCAGGACCAGTTGGTCTTCGAGGACTCGGTCACCGGCATCACCGCCGCCAGGTCGGCCGGCAGTCCGGTGGTGGCGATGCCCACCGTCTCCGACCCGGGATACCTGGCGTCGATCGGTGCGGCCGGCGCCACGGCGGTCTTCCCGGACTGGCACGACCCGGCACTGCCGCCGCTGCTCGATCGCCTGCTGTCGGCCGGCCTCGATCGCCTGCTGTCGGCCGGCTCCGCAGCCGCGACCGCCGCCGGGAGCGACGGACGTCCGGGGTCTCCGGGGCGGCGTCAGCGCACCGATCCGGACCCATCTCCCAGGGAGGCGTGTCGGCCATGACCGAACCCGATCGCGGGCCGCTGACCCCGGCACAGCGGCGCCTCTGGTTTCTCGACCGGCTCGACCCGGGCGACGCCGCCTACACCATCTCCACCACCGTCCTGCTCCGGGGCGACCTCGACGTCGACCGGCTGGTCCGGGCGTTCGACACCGTGATCGCCCGGCACGAGAGCCTGCGTACCCGGTTCGTCGAGTCCGGCGGGGTGCCGGTGCAGGAGGTGCTGCCACCGCGCCCGACGCCGGTGTCCCGGATCGAGGTGTCCGGTGAGGCCGAGGCCCTGGCGGCCGTCGAGGAGCTGATCGCCCGTCCCTTCGACCTCGCCGCGGGACACCTGGTCCGGGTCGGCCTGCTCCGCCTCGACCCGCGCACCCACGTGCTCTGTACCGCCGTGCACCACATCGTCGGCGACGGCTGGTCGATGAACCTGCTCTACCGGCAGGTCGCGGAGGTGTACCGGGGGATCGACCCCGCCTCCCCCGGCCTGCGCTACCTCGACCACGCCCGCGCCCGGGACGCGGTCGACGACGCCGCCGCGCTGGCGTACTGGCGGACGGCGCTGGCCCGGCCACCCGTACTCGAACTGCCGCCGGACCGGCCCCGCCCGGCGGTACGCACCTCGGCCGGCGTCTCGGCGGCCCGCGAGCTCGACGGCGAACTGTGGGTCCGCGTACAGCACGCGGCGCGGCAGCTGCGCTGCACCCCGTTCATGCTGTTGATGACGGTCTACCAACTGACCCTGGCCCAGGTCAGCGGCGAGCACGACATCTGCGTCGGTACGCCGGTGGCCGGTCGCGACGACGTGGCGGCGGAGTCGGTCTTCGGCTACTTCACCCGGATGCTGGTGCTGCGCGCCGACCTCTCCGGTGACGTCACCGTCCGCGATCTGGTGCTGCGGACCCGGGCGAGCTGCCTCGGCGCCTTCGCCCACCAGGAGATCCCGTTCGAGCAGCTCGTCGCCGACCTCGGTCTGCCGCGCGACCCGGGCCGGAATCCGCTGTTCCAGGCCACCTTCACCCTGCACTCCACGATGGACGTCTCGGCGACCGGCTTCGAGGGCTTCGACGGCGTCACCGTCGAGGCGTTCGGGGAGGGATCGCGGCGCACCATCACCGACGTCGCGATGGACGTCTTCGTCAGCTCGACCGCGATCAACGTCCGCTCCGACGACGTCCGGATGGACATCCTGCTCACCTGTAGCGCCGACCTGTTCGAGCCGGCCACCGCCGCCGGGCTCGCCGACCGGTTCACCGCCGTGCTGCACGCCGTGCTGGCCGACCTGGACGCCCCGGTGCGGGCACTGCCGCTGGTCGACGGGACGGCGCAGGCCGAGTTGCTGCGGATCGGCACCGGGCCGGCGATCGCCGACGGCCCGCCGCCGCTCGCTCGCATCGCGCGGGCGGCCGACGCCGCACCCGGGGCGGTCGCCCTGGTCAGCGGCACCGACCAGGTCAGCTACCGCGAGCTGTGGACGCGCGCCGGTGAGCTGGCCGACGCACTGCGTGCCGCCGGAGTCGTGCCCGGGCAGCTCGTCGGGGTGAGCCTGCCGCGCGGCACCGACCTGGTCGTCGCCCTGCTGGCCGTCTGGCGGGCCGGCGCCGGCTACGTGCCGATCGATCCGGGACTGCCGCACCGGCGTCGCGCCGCGCTGGTCGCGCAGGCCGCGGTCGCCGCCGTGATCACCCTCGACGGCGTGCGGGCCGGCTCGACCACGCCGAACTCCGCGCCCGACCCCGGCTACGTCCTCTTCACCTCCGGATCGACGGGTACCCCGAAACCGGTGCTCGTCGGTCGCGCCGCCCTCGCGGCACGCGTCGGGTGGATGGTCGAGGCCTACCGGCTGACCGGCACGGACCGGGTCGTGCAGTTCGCCGAACTCAGCTTCGACACCCACGCCGAGGAGATCTGGCCCACCCTGGCGGTCGGCGGCACCCTGGTGCTGCTTCCCGACGGGCCGCAGTCGCTGCCGGAGGTGCTCGCCGCCGACCCGGCGATCACCGTGCTCGACCTGCCGACCGCGTACTGGCAGGAGCTGCTGGACCTTGTGCCGGCCTGGCCGGCCGCGCTGCGGCTGGTGATCCTCGGCGGTGAGCAGGTGGACGCGCCCGCGGTCGCCCGCTGGCGGGACCGGCACGGCGACCGGATCCGGCTGACCAACACGTACGGGCCGACGGAGGCGACGATCATCGCCACGGCGGTCGACCTCGGGGCCGCCGACACCGATCGCCGGCCACCGATCGGACGGCCGATCGGCGGAGTCCGGGCGTACCTGCTCGACGAGGCTGGCCGGCTGGTGCCGCGCGGGGCGGTCGGTGAACTCTGCCTGGCCGGTGCCGGCCTCGCCGACGGCTATCTCGGCCGGCCGGACCTGACCGCCGAACGGTTCCGCCCCGACCCGTACGGCGGTGGCCGGCTCTACCGCACCGGCGACCGGGCCCGCTGGCGCCGGGACGAGCCGGTACTGGAGTTCCTCGGCCGCCTCGACCGGCAGCTCAAGGTACGCGGCGTGCGGATCGAGCCCGGCGAGGTCGAGGCGGTGCTGACCGGGCATCCCGAGGTGGGTCAGGCCGTGGTCACCGCGCTCGGCGAGACCCTGGTCGCGTACGTGACCGGCGCCGCCGACGTCTCCGAGGTCCGCGCCCACGCCGCCGACCGGCTGCCCGCGCTGCTGGTGCCGAGCGTGGTCGTACCGCTGGCCGCGCTCCCGTTGACCCCGCACGGCAAGGTCGACCTGGCCGCGCTGCCGGTGCCGTCGATCGGCGACGAGGCCCGGGGTGCGTTCGAGGCGCCACGGACCGACGCGGAGGAACTGGTCGCCGCGGTCTTCGCCGAGCTGCTTCCGGTCGACCGGGTCGGCGCGACCGACGACTTCTTCGCCCTCGGCGGGCACTCGCTGCTCGCCGTCCGGGCGATCGCCCGGCTGCGCGCGGCGGTCAGCCTGGACCTGCCGGTCCGGCTGCTGTTCCAGCACCCCACCGTCGCCGGCTTCGCCGGCGCGGTCGAGGCGGCGCTGATTGCCGAGATCGACCGGCTCACCGAGGACGAGGCGGCGGCACAACTCGCCGCCGCCGCCGGGACGGGGGGATCATGACCGTCGTTCCCGACCAGCTTTCCGCCACCAAACGGTCGCTGCTCGCCGCCCGGCTCAAACCGGCGGTCGCGCCGGCCGAGGTCGTCCCGGTCCGGCCGGCGGGGGCGCCGGTTCCGCTCTCGCTCGCCCAGGAGCGGCTGTGGTTCATGGAGCAGTACGCGCCGGGCACGACCGCGTACACCGTCCCGGTCGTACTGCGGCTGCGCGGGGCGCTCGTCCCGGCCGCGCTGGCCACCGCCCTGGACACGGTCGCGGCACGCCACGAGAGCCTGCGAACGCGCTTCGAGGCCACCGCCGACGGCCGGCCCGTGCTGCACATCGCCGAGACGGTGTCGATCGGGCTCGTCGTCGCCGAGGCGGCCGGAGCCGACCCGGCGGCCCGGGAGGAGTGGGTGCGGGCGGCGGTCCAGGCCCGGCTCGCCGAACCGTTCGACCTGGCCCGGGGTCCGCTGCTGCGCGCCGCGCTCTACGCCGTCGGTCCCGACGACCACGTGCTGGCGCTCACCGTGCACCACATCGTCTGCGACGGCTGGTCGGCCGAGCTGCTCGTCGGCGAGGTGCTCACCCTGCTCGCCGCCGCCGGGCCGGCCGGTCCGGTCGATCCCCTCCCGCCACTGCGCCGCCAGTACGGCGACTACGCGCTGTGGCAGCGGGAACGGCAGCGGCAGCGGCTCGCCGACGGTACCCGGGACCGCGACGTCGCCTACTGGCGCACCCGGCTGGCCGGGGTACCTCCGCTGGAGCTGCCGACCGACCGGCCGCGACCCGCCGAGCCGACCTTCCGGGGCGCGCCGGTCGGGGTGTGCCTGGACGCTGCCGTGACCGAGGCGCTGCGCCGGCTGGCGCTCGACCACGGCGCCACCCTCTACATGGTGGTGCTCGCCGCCTATGCGGCGGTGCTGGCCCGGTATGCCCGGCAGCACGACTTCGCGGTCGGGTCACCGCAGGCCGGGCGCAGCCACGCCGAGCTGGAGCCGATGATCGGCATGTTCGTCAACATGTTGATCACCCGGGTCGACGTCACCGGCGACCCGACCTTCCCCGAGCTGCTCGCCCGGATCCGGGACACCGTGCTGGACGGGTACGCCCACCAGGAGCTGCCGTTCGAGCAGCTGGTCACCGAGCTGGACGTTCCGCGTGACGTCGGGCGGTCCGCGATCTTCCAGGTGGCGCTGGCGATGCGGACCCCCGGCGGGTCCGGTGGCACACCGAAGCCGGGGCTGGCCGTGGCGCCCTTCGTGGTCGAGGCGGTGGCGGCCCGGTTCGACCTGGAACTCGACCTGGTGGCCGGGGAGACGCTCTCCGGCGCCCTCATCTACAACCGGGACCTGTTCGGCGCCGACACGGTCGAACGGATCGCCGGCACCTTCGTCGAGTTCGTGCACGCGGTCGCCAGCGACCCGGACCGGCCGCTGAGTCACCTGCTCACCCTCGGCGGAGCGGCCCGCGAGCAGGTGCTGATCGGCTGGAACGACACCGCCGCCGACTTCCCGGAGAACGTGACCCTGCACGAGCTGGTGCAGGCCAGCATCGCCGCCACCCCGGACGCGCCGGCGGTCACCTTCGAGGGGTCCACGCTGAGCTACCGGGAGCTGTCCGTCCGGGCGAACCGGGTCGCCCACCGGCTGCGCGAGTACGGGGCCGGGCCGGGAAGACTCGTCGCGGTCTGTGCGCAGCGGAGTCCGGACCTCGTCGTCGCCCTGCTCGGCGTACTTGTCTCGGGTGCGGCGTACGTGCCGCTGGATCCGGACCACCCGGCCGAGAGGCTCGGCTTCATGCTCGCCGACGCCGACCCGGTGGCCGTGCTCACCGCCGGGGCGGCCCGGGCCGAGCTGCCACCGACCGACCGGCCGGTGCTGGCCCTCGACGACCCGGCCACCTGGGCGGGGGCGGCCAGCACTGCCCCGGAGCCGCTGGCCGGTCCCGACGACCCCGCCTACGTGATCTACACCTCCGGCTCGACCGGGCAGCCCAAGGGGGTGCTCAACGGCCATCGCGGCGTCGTCAACCGGCTGCACTGGATGCAGCGCCACTACGGCCTGACCGCCGCGGAGACCGTGCTGCAGAAGACCCCCGCCGGCTTCGACGTCTCGGTCTGGGAGTTCTTCTGGCCGCTGCTGGTCGGAGCCCGGCTGGTGCTGGCCCGCCCGGACGGGCACCGGGACGCCGACTACCTGCGCGACCTGATCGTGGCCGAGGGCGTCAGCACGGTGCACTTCGTGCCGTCGATGCTGGCGATGTTCCTGGCCGAGGAGGGGGCCGCGGCATGCCGCCCACTGCGGCGGATCATCTGCAGCGGCGAGGAACTCCCGGTCGACCTGGCGCTGCGTACCCTCGCCGCGCTGCCCGACGCCGAACTGCACAACCTGTACGGGCCGACCGAGGCCGCCATCGACGTGACCGCGTACCACTGCACCGCCGAGAAGCTGGCCGGCGCCGCCCGGGTGCCGATCGGCGCGCCTATCGACAACATCCGGGTGTACGTGCTGGACGAGCGGGGCGAGCCGCTGCCGGTGGGCGTACCGGGCGAGCTGTACCTGGCCGGGGTGGGGCTGGCGCACGGCTACCTCAACCGTCCGGAGCTGACCGCCGAGAGGTTCGGCACCGGGCCGGACGGGGAGCGCCGCTACCGCACCGGCGACCTGGCCCGCTGGCGGCCGGACGGGACACTCGACTTCCTCGGCCGGATCGACGGGCAGGTGAAGCTGCGCGGCCTGCGGATCGAACCGGGCGAGATCGAGGTGGCGCTGCGCGACCAACCCGGGGTGCGCGACGCCGCCGTCGTCGTCCGCGAGGACAGCCCGGGAGACCGGCGGCTGGCCGCGTACCTGGTCGGCACCGCCCCGGTGGACACCGCCGCGCTCCGGCTCGCCCTCAAGCGGCGGCTGCCCGACTACATGGTGCCGGCGACCTTCGTCGAGCTGCCCGAGCTGCCGTTGAGCCCGAACGGCAAACTGGACCGGCGCCGGCTGCCCGCCCCGCCCCGGGTCCGCGACGTCGGTGCCGCGTACGTGCCGCCGGGCACGACGACCGAGATCCTGCTCGCCGGTGTCTGGGCCGAGGTCCTCGACGTGCCACAGGTCGGCCTCGACGACGACTTCTTCGACCTCGGCGGGCACTCGCTGCTCGCCGTCCAGGTCGTCGCGAGGCTGCGTCGCGCGGCCGGGGCGGGCGTCTCCGTGCTGGACCTGTTCACCCACCGCACCGTCCGCGAGCTGGCCCGGCTCGTCGCGGCGCCGCCGGAGCAGCGCGGCCCCCGGGACCTGGTGCACGAGCTGACCCGGCCGGTGCCGGCGACGGCACCGGGCCGCGGCGCCGCGCCGGACGCGCCGGACCAGGGCCGTCGGGGCCAGCGGGTACGCACCCTGGTCTGCGTGCCCTACGGGGGTGGGAGCGCGGTGGTGTACCAGCCGCTCGCCGACGCGCTGCCGGCCGGGCACCGGCTCTTCTCCGTCGCCATCCCCGGGCACGACGTCGGGCTGGACGAGGCGGCGCTCCCCTTCGACGAGCTCGCCGAGCGCTGCACCGCCGAGATCCTGGCGAAGGTCGACGGGCCGCTGGCGCTCTACGGCCACTGCGGCGTCGGCTCCGCGCTCACCGTCGAGATCGCCCGCCGGCTGGAGCAGCACGGGCGGGAACTCGACGCGGTCTACATCGGAGCGATCTTCCCGTTCGCCCGGCCGCGCAGCCGGGTCTGGACGGCACTGTCCCGGCTGACCCGGATGGAGTCGCTCCGCTCCGACAAGGCGTACGCCAACTGGCTGACCTCGATGGGCGTCGACATGAGCGACATCGAGCCGGAGCAGGCCCGCCAGATCATCCGCAACATGCGCCGGGACTCCGACAGTGCCGAGGCGTACTTCACCCGGCTCATGCACGCCGGCACCGAGCGGCTGCGTGCCCCGGTCATCACCGTCGCCGGCGAGCGGGACCCGGCGACCGAGTTCTACGCCGAGCGGTTCACCGAGTGGCACTTCCTCACCGACCGTACCGCCGTCGTCGTGCTCGACGAGGCCGGACACTTCTTCCTCAGGTGGCGGGCCGACGAGCTGGCCGAGATCGTCACCAGCGTCGACGCCGCGGTGGTGGCGGAGCGAGCGGAGCCGCTGACCCGCGCGGAGCGCGGCGCGCAGGCCACCTGGTGGCTGCACGGCACCTCCCGGTCGGCCAGCCGGGTAGCCACCTCCGGGCCACAGCCGAGCATGGGCCGGTTCCTGGTCATCGCCCTCGCCCAGCTCATCTCGATCCTCGGCTCGACCCTCACCGACGTGGCCCTGCCGCTGTGGGTGCTCAAGGAGACCGGGTCGCTGCTGAACTTCGCGCTGCTCGCCGTCGCCGGGCTGGTGCCCGGTCTGCTGGTGCTGCCGGTGGCCGGCGCGATCGTCGACCGGTACAGCAGACGCGGCGTGATCCTCTGTGGCGACGTCGGGGCGGGCGGCACCCAGCTCCTGCTCGGTCTCCTGCTCTGGACCGGCTCGCTCCAGATCTGGCACATCTACCCGCTGATCGCGCTGCTGTCGGTGTCGCTCACCTTCCAGCGCCTCGCCTACAACTCGGCCATCGCGCAGCTGGTGCCGAAGCAGTACCTCGGGCACGCCAACGGCGTCGTACAGATGGTCACCGGCGTCGCCACCATCATGATGCCGCTACTCTCGGTGGCGCTGCTCGCCGTGATCGACCTCGGCGGCATCCTCGTCATCGACGTGCTCAGCTACACCGCCGCGATCGTCATCGTGCTGCTGGTGCGGTTTCCCCGGACACTCGCCTGGCGCCGCCGGGAGAGCCTGACCGCCGAGATCCGCGAGGGTCTGCGCTTCTCCTGGGGACACCGGGGCTTCCGGTCGCTGCTGTTGTTCTTCATGAGCCTCAACGTCTTCCTGTCGCCGCTGTTCATGATGCTGACCCCGCTGGTACTGGCGTTCGCCGGCATCGACCAGGTCGCCCAGGTCTCGGTCGCGGGTGGCGTCGGGGCGTTCCTCGGCGGCCTGGCGATGAGCGTCTGGGGCGGGCCGCGGCATCGCCGGCTCTTCACCGTGCTCTGCTGCACGCTGGTGCTGGCCGGCTTCTGTCTCGTCATCGGTCTGCGGCCGACGCTGTGGGTGATCGGGATCGGCGCGTTCGGCATCTCGATGTGGCTCGTCCTGCTCAACGGCGTCTACACGACGATCGTGCAGGTCAAGGTCCCGCAGCGGTTCCACGGCCGGGTGTTCGCCATCAACACCGTGATCGCCTGGTCCACCCTGCCCCTCGGCTGGACCCTGGTCGGCCCGGTCGGTTCCCGCCTCCTCGAACCGCTGATGGCCCCGGACGGGCTGCTCGCCGGCACGGTCGGCCGGGTCATCGGGGTCGGGCACGGCCGCGGCATCGGCCTGCTCTACCTGCTCCTCGCGGTCGCCATCGCGGCCGTGGCGCTGGTGGCGATGCGGCTGCCCCGGATCGCCCGCTTCGACGACGAGGTGCCGGACGCCCAGCCGGACGACCAGGTCGGGGTGGAGGCGCTGCGCCGCCGGGCCGCGCCCGCCGAGCCGCAGTCCGGCGCGGAGCGGCCGGCCAGGGATCGGGTGGCGGCCCGGTGAGCGCCCGCACCGCCGGCCGGGTCGCGCTGACCGTGCCGCAACTGCTCGCCGGCCGCGCCGCAGGCGAACCGTCGCACGTCGCCGTCACCCAGGGCACCGCCACCCTCGACCTGGGCGGCTGGCAGGCCCGGACCCGGGCGACCGCCGCCGGGCTGCGGGGGGCGGGCGTACGCCCCGGCGACCGGGTCGGCCTGCTGTACGGCGCCCAGGACTGGATCGGGTACGCCTGCTCCTACACCGGGGTGCTCGCCGCCGGTGCGGTCGCGGTACCGCTCTCCACCCGCAGCGCCCCGGCGGAACTGGCGTACATGCTGCGGCACAGCGGCGCGACGGCACTGCTGCACGGACCGACCGCGACACCGCCGGAGGTGCCGATCCGGCTCCGCTGGGGCCCCGACGACATCGCGGGGCTGCCCGAGGCCGGCCCCACGACCGGGCCGCGCCCCGGTGACCCGGCGCAGATCCTCTACACCTCCGGCACGACCGGTCGGCCCAAGGGGGTCACCGCGACGCACGCCAACCTGACCCACGGCCGCCGGTTGAACCCGCCGCTGCGGGCCCTGGCCCACTCCCGGCAGTTCCTGCACGCCTTCCCGATCGGCACCAACGCCGGGCAGACCATGCTGTTCAACGCGCTCGACGCACACGCCGGGATGCTGGTCACGGCCCGGTTCGGCCCGGAGCACTTCGCCCGGCTGATCACGCGGCACCGGGTGGGCAGCGTCTTCGTGGTGCCGGCGATGGCGATCGAACTGCTCCGCTCGGGCGCGCTGGGCCGGCACGACCTGACCAGCGTGGTGCTCTTCGGTTCGACCGCCGCCGTCCTGCCGCCCGCCGTGGCGGCCGGGCTGGCCGCCGCGCTGCCGGGCGCCACGATCGTCAATTACTACACCTCGACCGAGGCGGCGCCGACGCAGACCAGCGTGGTGTTCGAGCCGGGTCGCCCGGCCGCGCTCGGCAGGGTCGTCGCCGGTGGCGCGCTGCGGGTCTGCGACGACGCCGGCCGGCCCTGCCCGGCCGGGGTGACCGGCGAGGTGTGGTTGCGCTGCGCGGGTACCGCCCGGTCCTATCACAACGACCCGGCGGCCAGCCGGCAGGTGTTCCGGGACGGCTGGACCCGGATGGGCGACCTGGGATATCTCGACGCCGACGGCTACCTCTACCTGGTCGACCGGGAGAGCGACGTGATCAAGAGCGGCGCGGACAAGGTCTCCACGGTCGCGGTCGAGGCGGCCCTGCACGAGCACCCCGAGATCGTCGAGGCCGCCGTGCTCGGCCTGCCCGATCCGGTACTCGGGACGACGCCCGTCGCCGCGCTGGTGAGCACCCGCCCGCTCCGCCTCGCCGAGGTACGCGGGTTCCTCGCCAGCCGGCTGGCGGGCCATGAGCAGCCGAGCCGGATCGTCCAGGTCGACGCGCTGCCCCGCAACGCCGGGGGCAAGGTGGTCAAACACCGGCTGCGGCCGCTCTTCGACCAGCCCGAGCCACCCGTCGACGCATCCGGGCACCGGCCGGGCGGGGCAGCACGAGAGGAAACGGCGAAACCATGACGCAGGCAGTCCCGATGACCCTTGCCCAGCAGGGCGTCTGGTTCACCGAGCGGGCCGGCGGCGCCTCGACGGCGTACCTGCTGGCGGTGGCGCTGACCGTGCCGGAGCCGGTGGAACCGGCGACGCTGGACCAGGCGTGGGCCGGGGTCACCGGCCGGCACCCGCTGCTCGCCGCGACCGTGCGCGAGGCGGACGGCGTACCGCTGCTGGTGCCGACCGACCCTGCGCCGGTCGAGCACCGCGCGGTCGGCGCGGCGGCGCTCGCCCCCGCCGTCGCCGCCGAACTCGGCGTCGGCTTCGACCTCACCGCCGGCCCGCTCGCCCGCTGCGTGGCGCTGCGGGTCGACGACGGCCGCACGGTGCTGCTGGTCGTCGCCCACCACCTGGTGCTCGACGGGGGCGGCAAGGACGTCCTCACCGCCGACCTGGCCGGGGCGCTCGCCGGCCGGCCACCCGGCGCCGGGTCGGCCGCCCGGCTCGGCGCCGCCGTACGCGCCCAGGCCGACCGGATCGCCGAGGCGCTCCCGGCAGCCCGCGACTTCTGGTCCGCGCGCCCGGCACCGGCCGCCGAGGTGGTCCTGCCCGGACTGACGGGTACGCCGGCCGCCGTCGAGGCCGCCGCGCAACTCGATCTCGACTGGGGCGAGGGCCTGGACGTCGCGCTGACCGCCGGGGCCGCCGCACTCGGGGTGACCCGGTTCGAGGTGCTGCTCGCGGCCGTGCACGCGGTACTCGCGCGCTACGGCAACGGCACCGGCTCGGTCGCGGTCGACCTCTCCACCCGCTCGGCGGAGACCGCCGAGGAACTCGGGATGTGGGTCAACGAACTGCCGGTCACCGTCGGTGTCGACCTGGAGTCCTCCTTCGCCGAGCTGGTACGCGCGGTGCGGGCCGAGGCCCGGGCCGTCTACCGGCACCGCGAGGTACCGCTCGGGCGGGCCCTGCCCGGCCTGCCACCCCGGCCGGCCCTGGCGCCGGTCTCGGTCAGCTACCGGCGGGCGACCGAGGCACTCTCCACCGTGGATCTGCTGCTCACCCCGCCGGCGATACGCAGCGCCCTGCACCTGCATCTGGTCGACACCCCGGCCGGGCTGATCGGGCGGCTGCACGTACCGGCCCGGCTGCCGGTCGCCTACGCCGGGCGGATCGCCGGACACCTGCGTACCCTGCTCGCCGCCGCGCTGGCCGAACCCGGCCGGCCGGTCGGCGACCTGGACCTGCTCGTTCCTGCCGAGCGGGCGCTGCTCGACCGGCTGAACGCCACCGCGCGGCCCCGCCCCGTCGGCACCGTGCTGGACCTGGTCCGGTCGACCGCCGTGGCCAGCCCGGACGCGGTGGCGGTCCGCGGCGACGACGGCACGCTGACCTACCGGGAACTGGTCGCCGCCGCGCACCGGATCGGCCACCGGCTCCGGCGGCACGGCGTCGCCTCCGGCGACCTGGTCGGACTCTGCGCCCACCGGGGCGTCGAACTCGTCGCCGGGATGCTCGGCATCCTCGCCGCCGGGGCCGGCTACCTGCCGCTGGATCCGACCCATCCGGCGAGCCGGCTGGAGTTCCTCGCCACCGACGCCGGAGCGAAGCTGGTCCTCGGCCACGTCGAGGCCACCGCCGCCCTGGCCGGGGTACCCGTCGAACTGCTGCCGCTCGACGGCCTGGCCGCCGACGCCGACGAGCCCGAGACGGTGCCCACCGCCACCGACCCGGACGGGCTCGCCTACGTCATCTACACCTCCGGTTCGACGGGACGTCCGAAGGGCGTCGAGATCGACCATCCGGCGTTGCTGAACCTGGTCGCCGCGATGACCGAACTGGTCGGCGCCGACCCCGCCGACCGCTGGCTCCACCAGACCACCATCTCGTTCGACATCAGCGCACTCGAACTCTTCGCACCGCTGTGCACCGGCGGTCGGGTGGTGGTGGCCGCCGACGCGACCGCCCGCGAGGGTACGGCGTTGGGCCGGCTCATCCGGGACGCCGGGATCACCCACGTGCAGGCCACCCCGTCGAGCTGGCAACTGCTGCTCGACTCCGGCTGGAGTGGCGCCCCGATCACCGCCCTCTGCGGCGGGGAGGCGCTCCCGCTCCCGCTGGCCCAGCGGCTGCGTCCACGCGTCGACCGCCTGGTCAACGTCTACGGCCCGACCGAGACCACCATCTGGTCCACCGCCGCCGAGATACCGGCCGATCCGTCCCGGATCACCATCGGCGGTCCGATCGCCAACACCACGCTGCACGTCCTGGATGCCCGGCTCCGTCCGGTGCCGGTCGGCGTACCCGGCGAGCTGTGCATCGGCGGTGTCGGGCTGGCCCGGTCCTACCGGGGACGGCCGGAGCTCACCACCGAGCGGTTCGTGGTCGACGCGACCGGCCAGCGGCGCTACCGCACCGGTGACCGGGTGCGGCTCGGCACGGACGGCGCGGTCGAGTACCTCGGCCGGGCCGACAGCCAGATCAAGCTGCGCGGGTACCGGATCGAACCCGGCGAGATCGAGCACGCGTTGCTCGGCGCGCCCGGGGTCGCCCAGGCCGCGGTGGCGGTCCGGGACGGCGAGCTGGTGGCGTATCTGGTGGGCACGGGCGAGCTGGCGGCAATCCGGGCGCACCTCGCCGGTAACCTGCCCCGGTACATGGTCCCCAGGGACTTCCTCCGGCTGGACCGGCTGCCGCGTACCCCGGCCGGCAAGCTCGACCGGGCCGCCCTGCCGAGCCCGGAGCACGCCGACCTCGCGGCGCCGTCGAACGGTGCCGAGGAGCCGGCCGGGCTGGCGGAGAGTGGGGCGCTGACCCGGACGGTGACCGACATCTGGCGGGAGGTGCTCCGGGTCGACGAGGTCGGCCCGGACGACAGCCTCTTCGATTTGGGGGGCCACTCGCTGACCATCATGCAGATCACCGCCCGGATCCGGCAGGCCCTCGGCGTCGAGGTGCCCTTCGACGTCTTCTTCGACACCCCGACCATCGACGGGGTGGTCAGTTGTGTCGAAGAGTTGCGACAGGAGGAGCGGGAGTTGCGACAGGAGGAGTCCGCGTGAGTGTCCCCGATCTCCGGCGCGACCTCGCCACCCTGGTCGTCGAGGCCAGCGACGGCCAGATCAGCGCGGCGGATGCCCTGACCGAGGCCGAGTCGCTCGGACTGCTCGGCCTCACCTCGATCGGTCACGTGCGGCTGATCCAGGCCGTGGAGCAGCGCTACGGCGTCGTGGTGGAGCCGGACGACGACGTCTCGGCGCTGGACACCGTACCGGCGCTGGCGGACTATCTCCGCGAGCGGGGAATCTGACCGGCCGTCCCGGACCCGATGGGGGGCCAGCGGGGCATGCCTGCGGCTACCTCCCGCCGGTGTCCAGCGCGCGCCGGTCCGCCAGCCGGATGCTACCGGTCCGGGCCTCGCCGAGCGGGACCAGCGCGTCGTCGGCCACCACGGCGCCGAAGTATCCGGCGGCGGGATCGCTCACCACCTGCCGGGGATCCTGCTCCGCGCGCAGCACCGACCGGATCACCTCGTCGAGGCGGGACCGCTCGGGGCCGGTCACCTCGACGATGCCGCCGACCGGTGCACCGAGTGCGACGTCCGCCACCGTGGCCGCCACGTCGTCGGCGGCGATCGGCTGGAAGAGCACCGGTCCCAGGCGTACGGTGTCGCCGTCGGTCCCGGTATCGGCGATGGCGTCGAGGAACTCGAAGAACTGGGTCGCACGCACGATCGAGTGCGGGACCGCGGATGCCGCGACGACCTTCTCCTGCGCCACCTTGGCCCGCATGTACCCGACGTTCGGCATCCGGTCCGCGCCGACGATCGACAGTGCCACGTGGTGGCCCACCCCGGCCGCCGCCTCGGCCGCGAGCAGATTCCGGGCGGTCGTCTCGAAGAACTCCAGCGCGGCGGCCGGCTCGAAGGACGGTGCGTTCGACACGTCGACGACGACCGCGGCTCCGTCGAGCGCCTCGGCCAGTCCTTCGCCGGTGACCGCGTTCACCCCACTCCTCGGCGATGCCGCCACCGCCTGGTGCCCCTGCGCGGCGAGCAGCTCCACGACCTTGCTCCCGATGAGTCCGCTGCCCCCGATAACGACGATCTTCATCTTGATCCTCTGGTTCCGTTCCGTGGCGCCGGATCGCGCCCTGTCATCCAGGACGACCGGGCGGGACGGTGGTTCGTGACGGCGGCCGGACGGCCACTACCGGCTACTGTCTCCCGCCGGGTCCGCGGTCTCCCCTGGCCTGGTGTCTCCCCCCGGCCTTCTGTCTCCCCCGGCCTGGTGTCTCCCCCGGTGAGCGGACCTGACACGTCATCGGTGTCCCCGGGTGACCTGCGCCCACAATGCCGACGGCAGGTCGCGTGGAAGGCTCACAGCAGGCCGGCGTTGCCGGCCACGGCGGCCGCCTCCGTCCGGTTCGACACCCGTAGTTTGCGTAGCAACGACGCGGTAAGCCGTTTCACCGTGCGCTCGGAGAAGTTCAGCTCTTCAGCGATTTCGACCGTGCGGCAGCCCTTCGCAATAAGCTGCAGGAGACGGCGTTCCGCGTCGTCCAGCGTGGTCGTCGCCGGCAGTCCGTTGTGCGCCGGGCGGAGCAGGGCGGCGAGCAGGCCTGCGGGGAGCACCGCCCACCCGTCCAGGATCGCCAGCAGCGGCGGCAGGAGTTCCTCCGGCTCGCTGCTCTTCGGCAGGTAACCCTCCGCGCCGGCACGCAGGGCCTGCACCATGAGGTCGAGGTCGTCGAGGCCGGAGATCGCGACGATCCGTACCCGGGGGGTGGTGCGACGGATCGCGGCGATGGCCCGGATCCCACCCGGGGCGGGCATGTGCAGGTCGACCAGGACCAGATCGGGTACGCAGCGACGGACCGTGGCAGCGGCGGCGGAGGCGTCGCCGGTCGATCCGACGAGCCGGGCCCGCCCCTCGGTGCTGGCCGGAAGCAGGAGTTCGAGGCCGCGGACGAAAAGGGGATGGTCATCGACCAGCACGAGCCGGAGGGGCGCGGATTCGGACACGGGGCGGCGTTTCCCGCTCTGCGCCCGATCATGCCCGGCCAGCCGGAGACCGCTCATTCCGCCGGTATCCGTGCTCGACCGGGCGACCAGGCGCTGCTGCTGCGGATGTTCTGTCACGAACTGCGGTCGCCGATCGAGTCGCTGCGCTCACTGACCCGCGCCCTCGCCGAGGATTCAGCGGCGCTGCGCCCGGACGAACGGCGTGCCATGGCCGCGCTCGCCCGGGAACAGGCGACACACCTGGCAGGCCTGTGGCGGCAGGCGGTGGCGACGACACAGAGCCTGGCGGAACCGGTCGACCAGCCGGTCCCACTGCGCCAGGTGCTACCGGTCGCGGTCGCCGCCGGGGCACCGCAGCGGTTGACGGTCCGGCTCACCCGTGGCGCCGGTGGCCGGCTGGTGCACGCCGACCGGGTCCGTCAGATTCTCCGCAACCTGGTGGAGAACGCCCTGCGGCACGGCCCCGCCGAGGGTCGGGTCCGGGTCTGCGCCTCGGTGCGGGCCGGGGCCCTGGTCCTGGTGGTCACCGACGAGGGCCGGTCGTGCGAACCGCTGTTGGCCGCGTTGCGCCGTACCGCGCCGCCGCCGGGAGTTTCCGGGCTGGGCCTGTGGATCGTGCGGCACCTGGTCGCCGCGGAGGGCGGCACGATCACGGCGTATCGCGCGGCGCACGGCGTCGCGGTACGGGTGAGCCTGCCGCCGCGACGCCGCCGCCCCGGTGACGCGGACGCCCTCGCCTGCTGACCCTTTGGTGCCACCGGTTGACCCCACCGGGCCATCGGAACGGGTACCCGGGCACGGTCTGCCGCTTCTACCAGGAGGACACCGTGTTCAGCCACATCAAGGACCTGCAGTTCGAGGCCAAGCCCGATGCGCCCGACGCCGCCTTCGCCCGCCGCCTACAGGAGGTGCTCGGCGGCAAGTGGGGCGAGATGACGGTCGCCAACCAGTACCTCTTCCAGGGCTGGAGTTGCCGCCTGCCCGGCAAGTACAAGGATCTGCTGCTCGACGTCGGCACCGAGGAGATCGGGCACGTCGAGATGATCTGCGTCATGATCGCCCGCCTGCTGGACAGCGCTCCGCTCTCCCTGCAGGAGGCGGCCGCCGAGGACAACCCGATGCTGGCCGCCATCTACTCGGGACAGAATCCGGCGCACTTCATCCATTCCGGCGGCGGTCCGTTGCCGGTGGACAGCAGCGGAGTGCCCTGGAACGGCTCCTTCATCACCGCCAGCGGAAACCTGCTCGCCGACTTCCACCTCAACGTCACCGCGGAGGCCCAGGGCCGGCTCCAGGTCGCCCGGTTGTTCAACATGACCGACGATCCCGGTGTCAAGCAGATGCTGCGGTTCCTGCTCGCCCGCGACACGATGCACCAGAACATGTGGCTGGCCGCGATCGAGCAGCTCAAGGAGGACGGCATCGAGGAGATGCCGGTCCCGGAGGCGTTCCCCGACGCCGAGCAGGAGAACCAGTTCGCCTACCAGTACATCGACTTCTCCGCCGGTGGGGAGGCGGCCGAGGGGCGGTGGGCCGCCGGCCCGAGCCCCGACGGCAAGGGGCGGTTCAGCTATCAGGCGACCGCGACCGCGCACGCGGAGGCGCCGCAGCTTCCTCCGGGCGACCCACGCCTGCACTGCACGCCGCCGGCCGGTAGCTGACGGCCGGCGCCCCACCGTCCCATTCCGTCCCGCTGCGCCGGTCCGTCGCCACGACGGCGGACCGGCGCGGCCCAGCTGGAAGACAACGATCATGATCGAGCTATTCGCCCGCCCGTTGGCGGACGCGTTCATGCAGGTCGGGGTCTACGTCGCGGTGATGGTCGCACTCTTCGGCTGGCTACGCTGGCGGTACGGCGACCGGGTCACCGACCATCTGACCCTCCGCCCCCGGCTCGGCCCCCTGGTCGGCGCCGTGCTCGGCGTCAGCCCTGGCTGCGGCGGCGCCATCATCCTGATGCCCCTGTACGCGCGCGGCAAGGTCTCCTTCGGAACGGTCGTCGCCGCCCTCGCGGCCACCATGGGCGACTCGTCCTGGGTGGTCATCGCCGCCGATCCGGTCTTCGCGCTCAGGATCCATGCACTGCTCTTCGCCGTGGGCCTGGTCACCGGCTACACGGTGGACCTGCTCGGGATCGACCCGGCCAACGCCCTCCCGGGCCGGACGCGGCGGTCGAGCCGACGCCGGACCGCCGTGCCGGGGTACGGCGCGAGCGACCCCGTGCCGGCGTACGGCGCGAGCGTGCCGACGGGCGCCGCGTCCGCGTGCCCCGCGGCCCGGGCCGGCACCGACGACCGGGCCGGAACGCCCGTCGCCCGCCCGGCGTCGGCGACCCTGGCCGTTGCCCTGCCGGCCGGCGCCGAGCCCGGGCGTCCCGCCGGGATGTCCCTGGTCTTCTGGGGACTCACCATGCCCGCCTTCCTGGTGTCGGTACCGGTCGTGTTCCACGCCGTCGACCAGCGACGCCTCACCGGCGCGCTCGGCGGCGTCGACCCCTACCTCGCACTCGGCTGCTGCGGGACCCTGGTCGCGCTGCTCATCTTCGCCGCCGGTCGGGGCCGGTTCGCCGACGACACGGTGGCCACCGCCTCTCCGTCGACCCGGCGGGAGGCACTGCGGCACAGCGCTCACGAGGCCTCGTTCATCACCGTCTGGGTGGCGGTGGCCTATCTCGGATGGCAGATCCTCAGCACCACCACCGGATTCGACGGTTCCCAACTGGCGTTCGCCGGAGCCGCCGGTGTGCTCGTCGGAGCGCTGATCGGGCTCATCCCCGGCTGCGCCGTACAGATCGTCTTCACCGGCATCTTCGTCACCGGCGGCCTGCCCGTGACGACGCTGGTGGCGAACGCGATCAGCCAGGACGGGGATGCCCTGATCCCACTGGCGGCGCTGCGCCGCCGCGCTGCCGCGACGGCGACGGTGATAACCACCGTCCCGGCCCTGCTGGTCGGGCTGGGACTCCTGGTACTACTCCGCTGAAGGAGGCAGAGATGCCGAGCCCGACCACCCCGACGGTCGTACCGCCCGATCCCGGCACCGACGGCTGGGCCTGTGACTTCGTCACGCTGCGCCAGGCGCGGAGGAAACTGGGTGTGCTCGCCGCCCTGACCGCTGTCGCGCTCTCCACCGGGGTCTCACCCTGGCTCTCCGCCGGTCTGCTGGCGCTGACCGTGCTGATCCCGGTCGCCCTGGTCGGCCATGGCGGATGGCAGATGTTGCCAGCCCTGGTGGCCGGAGCCCGGGACACATGGAAGCCGCTGTGCCGGGAACAGCAGCGTACCGACGTCGACCGGACCGGAGAGGGTGACGAAACGTGACAGCAGGGGTGAAGCAGGACGTCCTTGATCTGCTGACCGAACAGCACCAGCAGATCAAGGCGCTCTTCGGCCAGCTCGGCCGCGCCGAGGGAAACCAGAAACGCGAGCTGTTCCAGGATCTGGTTCGGCTACTCGCCGTGCACGAGAGCGCGGAGGAGATCGTGGTGCACCCGGTCGCGCAGCGCAAGATCGACCGAGGTGACACGGTGGCCGGGCGGCTCCGGCACGAGGAGGACGAGGCCAAGCACGAACTCGCCGCCCTCTACGACCTCGGCGTCGACCACCCGGACTTCGACCGCCGGTTGGCGAGATTCGCCGACGCGGTCGTCGCGCACGCGACCCGGGAGGAGACGGAGGAGTTCCCGTCGCTGCGCCGCAGCCTCTCCGCGGCCCAGCTCGGCCGGATGGCGGGCGCACTGCGCGTCGCCGAGTCGATGGCGCCGACCCGCCCGCATCCACATTCCGGCGAGTCCGCCTCGGCGAACCTGATGGCCGGCCCGCCGATGGCGGTCTTCGACCGGATCCGCGACGCCGTACGCGACTGGCGCGAATCCCATCGGGACCAGGACTGACCCTGAACCTGGCCGGGCCGGCCCGGCGGTGCTGAGTCGACAGTCGGCAGTGGCGGACGTACGCACACCCGGGCATCGGGACGGGCGCACACCCGGGCATCGGGGCGGGGCCGGGCTGTGGCAGGGTTCGGGCCATGCCCCAGCTCCTGGTCCTCACCGGCCCGATCGCGGCCGGCAAGAACACCGTCGCGGATCGGCTCACCCGACGGCTGACCGGGGATGGCCGCACCGTCGTGATCGTGGACGTCGACGAGGTCGCGGCGATGGTGGGCCCGCCCGGCGCGGGCAGGGCCGGGTTGTGGTTCGCCGCCCACGAGGCGCACGGTGCCCTCGTCGGGCAGTGGATGCGCTCGGACGTCGAGTACGTCGTGGCGGTAGGACCGTTCCACACCGACGTGGAGCGCGCGGCACTCACCCGTACGCTTCCGGACGACGCGGCCGTGCTGTGGGTCGTCATCGACGCTCCGGTGTCCGTGACGTTCGCCCGCGCACAGGCCGACCCGGGCCGCGTGCTCTCCCGCGAACCCGGGTTCCATCACCGCGCGCACCAACGGTTCCGAGAGCAGTTGCCGACGATCCCGGCCGATCTGACCTTCGACTCGGAGAAGCTGGACGCGGAGCGGATCGCGACCGGGATCGCGGAGAGGCTCGGCCTCGCCGGCACTGCCCTGCCCGACCGACCGGGTCAGGACGGGCAGTCGAAGAGGTAGCTGCCATGCGGTCCGGTCGCGGCGGCGGGTGGGTCGTCAGACCGCGCCGTGACGGGCGGGGGCGGCGAGCTGGCCGTGGAGGTGGACGGCGAGCAGGGTGAGCCAGAGCAGTCCGATGACGACGGTGATCCGCTGGAACAGTCCGGCTAGGCCGACGAGCCCGGCGACCTGAGCGAATCCGGCGCTGGCCAGGATGTCTCCGGCCAGGAAGGCGAGCCCGGTGAGGGCCGAATAGCTCGCCCATCCGTGCCGACGCTCCCCGACGAACCTGCGGGTGAAGACGAAGCAGGCGGCTGCCAGCGCCGGGAAGGCGAACAGGGCGAACCCGTCGTGCAGCGCCCCGGAGGTGGTGTACTCGGCCGGCACTTCCGGAGTGCCGGGTGGGTACCCGCTGATCGGGTCGGTGACGAACACGCCCGCGCCGAGCAGCCCGATCGCCCAGACTCCGATGAGCAACGGTCCCCAGGTCGCCGCCCTGCCCGGCGCGAGTGCCCGCCGCACCCCGACCGCGAACGCCAGGGTGAGCAGACCGCAGAGGAGGAAGTTGACCGTCTGGGTCCAGCCATGGGGGCCAAGGGCGAGCGAACTGACCGGATGCCGCAACGGGTCGTAGTCGTCGCGGGTGGCGCCCTCGATCAGGAATGCCAGGACGAACAGCGGCCCGGCGACGATGCCGCAGCGGAGCAGCGCCCGGGTCCTCCGGCGGGGACGCGGGGCGGGGGGCGTGCTCGCGGGTTGCAGGGTGATGGTGGTCATCGCTGACCCCTTTCGGCCGTGCCGGCGGGTACCCGTCGAGTTTGTCAACTTACGTTGACATCGCCGCGCTGTCAACTGCGGTTGACAGCGGCGGTTCCGGTAGGCCTGCGGCCAGGTGTGGGTTCTCAGCGGAGTTGATCCGTTCTCACTGGACCTGATCCGTACCTGATCCGTTCTCACGGAACGGGACTGTACAAATAACGGCTGATCGACCGATCAAGGGAGAGACGCCAGATGACGACCGAGACCACCGTGGGACAGCCGGCCGCTGGGCCGGTGGGTGCGGTCACGGATGAGCAGTTGATCGCGAT
>NZ_JBEEAC010000026.1:0-85489 GCF_040120695.1 Plantactinospora sp. B6F1
AGGCCGAGTACTGGATGAGCACCATCACCCTGGCCAACTGGGCCGCCGAACGCGGCTACTCCGCATAACCAGAACCGGACACCACACGAAAGGGCCAGCCCCGACCGGGGCTGGCCCTTTCGCCGTCCGGCGGAACACCGGCGTAGCCGGAGTCCGCCGGCCCCCGTGCCGACCAGAGCACGGCCAACTCGTCCGCCAGCGCGAGCGGTGTCGGCCCGCCCACTCTGCCCGGCACAATGGCCTGATGAGCAGAGCCAAACAGGAGGCAGCCGACCGGTCCATATCCTCCGGCTCCGACTTCCTCCAGCTCGACATCGGTGACGCGCCGGCCGGGGGCCGGGCCGACTGGCTCGCCAGCCGACTGCGGTCGGCGATCTCCGACGGCCGGGTGCCGGTGGGCGGGCGGTTGCCGGCGACCCGGGTACTCGCCGCCGAGCTGGGCGTCTCCCGGGGGGTGGTCACCGAGGCGTACCAGCGGCTGGTCGAGGACGGTCACGTCGCCGGGCGGGGCCGGGGCGGGACGATCGTCGTCTCCGCCCCGATCGGCGCACCCGCCGTCCCCGCCCGGTCGACCGGCACCTCGGCCGCGCCGTCCCGGTCCACCGGCATCCCGGCCGCGCCGTCCCGGTCCACCGGCATCCCGGCCGTGACCGCCCGGTCCACCGGCATCCCGGCACCGGCCGCCGGGCCCTTCGCCGCCGGCCCCCGCACCGACATCTTCGACTCGCTCCGCGCCGCGCCGGCCCGGATCGACCTGACCCCGGGGGTACCCGATCTCGCCGCCTTTCCCCGCGCGGCCTGGCTGCGGGCCGAACGCGCCGTGCTGCACGCTCTGACGCCCGGCGACTTCGGCTACGGCGACCCGCGGGGCGCCCCGAGGCTGCGGGAGGCGGTCGCACGCTGGCTGGCCCGCAACCGGGGAATCGGCGTGGACCCGGACGAGGTGCTGGTGGTGGCCGGCGTCGCGCAGGCGCTGACCCTGCTCGGGCAGGTGCTGCCCCGCGACGGGCTGCGGACGGTGGCGGTCGAGGACCCGGGCTCGCTCGGGGTCCGGCAGCAACTGTCCAACTGGGGGCTGGCGACGCCGCCGATCCCGGTCGACGCCGCCGGGCTGTGTGTCGACGAACTCGTGGCCAGCGATGCCCCGGCGGTGATGCTGACCCCGGCGCACCAGTTCCCGACCGGGGTGGTGCTGGACGGTGCCCGGCGGCGCGAGCTGATGCGCTGGGCGACCGGCGGAGGGCTGATCATCGAGGACGACTACGACGCCGAACACCGGTACGACCGACCACCCGTACCGGCGCTCCGGGCGATGCTGCCCGAACAGGTCTGCTACGCCGGCAGTGTCTCCAAGCTGCTCGCCCCCGCCCTGCGGGTCGGCTGGCTGCTCGCACCGAGCCGGTACCGCGCCGCCCTGGTCGACGCGAAGCGGACCGCGGATCTCGGCAACGCCGCCCTGCCGCAACTGGTGCTGGCCGAGTTGATGGAGTCGGGAGGGCTGGAACGCCACCTGCGGCTCCTCCGCCGTCGCCACGTCCGGCGCCGGGACGCGATGATCGTCGCGATCCGGGCCCACCTGCCGGACGCGGTCGTGCACGGCGCGGCGGCGGGCCTTCACCTCATGATCACCTTTGTCGGTGGCCGAGGCGATCGCGTCGACGACGTCGAGCTGGCTACCGCGGCGCTCGCCCGGGGTGTCAAGGTGCAGCCGCTCTCCTGGCACCGGCAACGTCCCGGCCCGCCGGGCCTGGTGCTCGGCTACGCCGCCAGCACCACCGCCGAGATCTCCGACGGCATCGCCGCCGTCGGTGCCGCAGCGTGCTGACATTATCGGGGTTCTGCCGCAGCCCGCTGACATGATCGAGGTTGTCGAAAGGAGCGCGACGTGGTGGACGCGACGCAGGTGACGGATCCGTGCTGCCAGCATGCCGAGGGACCGGTCTGGGACCCCCGGACCGGTCGGCTGTTGTGGGTGGACATGCTGGCCGGCGACGTACTGACGATGACGCCGGGGGCCGGGCGGGTGGATCGGCACCACGTCGACAGCGTCGCGGCGGTGGTGCGACCCCGGGCCGGGGACGGCTACCTGGTCGCGGTGGAGCGCGGGTTCCTGTTCACCGACGCGCAGCTCCGGCCGGTACGCCGGCTGCCCAACGTCTGGGCCGATCCGGACCTGCGGATGAACGAGGGCGGCTGCGACCCGGCCGGCCGGTTCTACTGCGGCTCGATGGCGTACGACACCAGGCCGGGGGCGGCCGCGCTCTACCGGCTGGACGCCGACCTGGTGGCCCGGCGGGTACTCACGGATGTCACCATCTCCAACGGCATCGGCTGGTCGCCCGACGGCACCCTGGCGTACTACGTCGACACCCCGACCCAGCGCGTCGACGTCTTCGACTACGCCGCTGACGAGGCGGCGCTGACCGGCCGGCGGCCGTTCGCCCGGATCGAGCCCGCCGACGGCTCGCCGGACGGGCTGACGGTGGACGCCGAGGGCGGGGTGTGGGTCGCGCTCTGGGGCGGTGGCGAGGTACGCCGCTACGCACCGGACGGCCGGCTGGACGTACGGCTGGCGGTGCCGGCCCGTCAGGTCACCGCCTGCACCTTCGGCGGACCGGAGCTGCGCGATCTCTACATCACCACCTCCCGGCTCGGCCTGGACGACCCGGAGCCGGCCGCCGGTGCGCTGTTCCGGGCCGAGCCCGGGGTCGCCGGGCTGCCGGTCACCCCGTTCCGGGCCTGAACCGGTCACCTGCCCCGGTGCCGGCGTCTCAACACGCGAGTTGAGACTTTTGGCCGGAGCCGCCCGGACAACCTTGCCGAACTCTTAACATGGAGGTTCAACGATATTGTTGAGGGAATGAGTGTCGTTGAACTTTCCGGGCCGGACGGGCCGGTCACCGAGTGGATCCGGGTCACCGGCGCCCGCGAACACAACCTCGCGGACGTCGCCGTCGAGATTCCCAAGCGCAGGCTGACCGTCGTCACCGGCGTCTCCGGATCGGGGAAGTCGTCGCTGGTCTTCGAGACGATCGCGGTCGAGGGCCAGCGGCAGATGACCGAGATGCTGCCGATGTTCGTCCGCAACTTCCTGCCGAGTACCGCCAGACCGGCCGTCGACCTGATCGAGCATCTGCCGGCGACGGTCGCGATCGACCAGCGACCGCTCACCGGCGGGCCGAGGTCGACCGTCGGCACCATCACCGACATCGCCCCGCTGCTGCGGCTGCTCTTCGCCCGGGTCGGCGAGCCGTTCGTCGGCTACCCCGACGCGTTCTCGTTCAACATGCCCGCCGGGATGTGCCCGGAGTGCGAGGGGCTCGGCGAGGTCACCGACGTCGACCTGGCCACCTTCCTCGACCCCACCCGGTCGCTCAACGAGGGGGCCCTGCTCGCCCCGACGTTCAAGGTGGGCAGCCGGGACTGGCACCTGCTCGCCACCTCGGGCCGGCTCGACCCGGACAAGCCGGTGTCGGCGTACTCGGACCGGGAACTCGACGACCTGCTGTACGCGACCGACGGCACGGTGCCGCTGGAGGTCGGTGGGTCGACGATCCACCTGAGCTACGAGGGCGCGGTGGTGAAGTTCCGCCGACGCTACCTCGACCAGCAGACGGAGCCGGGGGAGCGGACCCGGCGGATGGTGCGGGAGCACACCACCTCGGTGCGGTGCCGGGGGTGCGGCGGCAGCCGGCTGTCGCCGCTGGCGCGCTCCAGCCGGATCGGCGGGCACGACATCGCCGAACTCTGCGCGATGGAGGCCGAGGAACTGCTCGGCGTACTGGCCGGGCTGGAGGTGCCGGCGGCCAAGCCGGTGCTGGACACCCTGGTCGGCCAGGTCGGGCACCTGGTGGAGATCGGGCTCGGCTACCTGAGCCTGGACCGGCGCACCAGTACGCTCTCCGGGGGCGAAGCCCAGCGGGTCAAGATCGTACGACACCTCTCCAGCAGCCTGAACGACCTGCTCTACATCTTCGACGAGCCGAGCGTCGGGCTGCATCCCCGGGACGTGCACCGGCTCACCAACCTGCTGCGCACGTTGCGGGACAAGGGCAACACCGTGCTGGTCGTCGAGCACGACCGTGACGTGATCGCGGCCGCCGACCACGTGCTCGACCTGGGCCCCGGCGCCGGTACGGCGGGCGGCCGGGTGGTCTACGCCGGCGGGGTCGACGGGCTCGTCGACGCCGACACCGCGACCGGCCGGGCGATGACCCGGGGCACCCGGCTGAAGGCGACGGTACGCACCCCGACCGGCGTACTGCCGATCGTCGAGGCCCGCACGCACAACCTGCGCGACCTCAGCCTCAACATCCCGTCCGGGGTGCTCACCGTGATCGCCGGGGTCGCCGGCGCGGGCAAGTCGAGCCTGGTGGGCGGCGCGTTCCGGGCCCAGCATCCCGAGGCGGTGATCGTCGACCAGTCGATGCCGCACGCCAACCGCCGGTCCACCGTCGTCACCTACACCGGGGTCGCCGACCAGATCCGGACCGAGTTCGCCCGGGCCAACCGGGTCAGTCCGGCCCTGTTCAGCGCGAACTCCTCGGGGGCCTGCGCCACCTGTGCGGGCCTGGGCGTGGTGCAGACCGACTTCGGCGCGCTGGAGGGCATCTCGCTGGTCTGCCAGACCTGCGACGGCCGCCGCTTCTCCGACGAGGTGCTGGGCTACCGGCTGCGCGGACGGACCATCAGCGACGTGCTGGAGATGACGGTCGCGCAGGGGCGGGAGTTCTTCGCCGGCAGCCGCCGGATCGCCCCGGTGCTGGCGGCGATCGCCGACGTCGGGCTCGACTACCTGCGGCTTGGCCAGCCGCTGACCAGCCTCTCCGGTGGCGAGTGCCAGCGGATCAAGCTCGCCACGCACCTGCGCGGCGGCGCCCCGGCGTACGTGCTCGACGAGCCGACCACCGGGCTGCACATGGCGGACGTGGGTCGGCTGCTGGGCGTACTGGACCGGCTGGTCGACGAGTACGGGGCGACCGTACTCGTGATCGAGCACAACCTGGACGTCGTCGCGTACGCCGACTGGGTGGTGGAGCTCGGGCCGGAGGGCGGCAGCCGGGGTGGCCGGGTGCTCTACCAGGGCGAGCCGGGTGGCCTGGTCGAGCTGGCCACCTCGCCCACCGGCGTACACCTGCGCCGGGCCCTGGGTGCCGCGGCGGTGCCGGCATGACGCCGGTGACCGAGGGCGACCGTCGCCGCCTCGCGGCCGCCGTCGCCGAGGCGGCCGGGGCGGTGGTCGAGCTGCTCGGCGCGTACCCGGTGCGGGCCGGCACGCCGGTCCCGGTCGCCGAACTGTTGCCGCCGCTGGCCGCGCGGCACCGCGCCCTCCAGGAGGCGGTCGACGGCTATCCCGGCCCGCTGGCCGTGGACCCGGCCGGCCGACCCGACCCGCTGGGCGGGGAGCTCGCCGGCCTGATGAGCTGGCTGCAACTGCTGGGGGTGCTCTATCGCGGGCTGGACGACATCCCCGAGTCGATGCGGATCACCGCCGGTCGGAGCTTCGCGGCCGCGCACCTCGCCGCCCGACGGGTACGCGACCGGGCCCGCCGCCTGGCCGGCTGACCGCCGCCCGACGGGCCGGCAGGTCAGCCCGCCCGTCGGGCGGCGCTACGTCTCGACCCGCTCCTCGCCGACCCGGACGATCAGCCGGCTGGCCACGGCGGCGTAGCAGATCATCAGCAGGGCGAGCAGGGGCACCAGGACGATCGGCGGCGGTATCAGGGCGGCGGCGCCGAGCAGCCCGACGCCGACCGCCGCGATCCCGATCCGCAGCGCCGGTACCCTGCCCAGCGCGATCCGTTGCAGCGCCAGGCCACCGACCATCCAACTGGCGAGCGAGACCGCCAGCAGCAGGCGCAGCATCTGCGGCAGGTGCTCCCGGCCGGCCCCGGCCTCCCGGACGGCCTGGCCCAGGCACCAGCCGAGCAGCAGCAGCGCGGAGCCGACCACCCCGTGCGCGGTCGCGTAGCCGATGCCGGCGCTCAACCGCGACGTGGTCAGCCCCACGGTCACGAAGGTGGTGTAGACCCACCATATCGAGGCGGGGATGAGGAAGCCGGTGAGCGCCACCACGACGGCGGCCGGCGACGGGCGGGTCGGCACCGCGTCGATCAGGTCGGTCAGGCTGATCCCGAGCAGGATGATGGTGAACTGCCCGATCCGTTCCGGCAGGTGTGACGGGTGGACCGGATGCTGCACCAGCCAACGGCGGCCGAGCCACGGGGTCAGTACCTCGACGACCAGTCCGATCAGCCAGAGCAGCGGACGGTTGTGTGCCGGTACGGCGAGCGAGGCGACCCAGAAGAGCAGGCCCGCGCCGAACCCGACGAGGTAGACGGTGGTCAGCCGGCGTGCGGTGGTACCGACGCCGCGTACCCGGAGGTAGAGCACCAACAGGGTGCCGCGGACCACGAGGTAGCCGACGGGTAGCAGCCGGGTCTCCGGAGCATCCTCGGCGCCGATCGCCATGATGCCCGCGCCGATCATGCCGGCGAGGACGACCAGCCGGTGGCCGAGGTCGTCGGGGTCGAAACGGGTGTCGTAGAAGGCCTGCCCGACCCAGGCCCAGTAGACGATCACGAAGAGGCCGGCGGTCCAGAGGATCTCGCCGGTGTCGGGGACCACCTCGGCGAGCCGGCTCTGCACGGCCGCGAGGGCCAGTACGAAGACCAGGTCGAAGAAGAGTTCGAGCCAGGACGCGTGCCGCTCCTCCTCGCCGGGCAGGGAATCCGGGTCCAGGCCCCAGCGCTCGACGAGCCGGCGTGGCCGGATCACACCGTGCTCCGGTCGCCGGTCCGGCCGCCCCGGCAGGGTACGCGGTGCCGCCTCCAGCTCACAGACGGTAATCATTCCGTCTGGGTCGGGCCGGTCGGGCGGGATCGGCGAATCCCGTTCGGGGGCGAATCCGGGGTCGGGTAGGGGTTAGATCAAGGGCGGTTCTGCCAGCTTTCAGTCGTACATGCCCGTTTTATACATCAGCCGTTCGGCTAGCCTCAACCAATACCAACGGGCTAAGGTGATGCCTGAACAGCCAGCGCAGGGAGGAACCACATGACCACCACAACCACCAGAACCACCACCACCAACCCCACCCTCACCGACACCGCCACCGACCTCCTCCACGCCATGACCGCCCTACCCACCCACCACCCCTCCCGACCCACCCTCCGCGACAAAGCCATCGAAGCCTGGCTCCCCCTCGCCCACCACCTCGCCCACCGCTACAGCGGACGCGGCGAACCCACCGACGACCTCACCCAAACCGCCGCCATCGGCCTCATCAAAGCCATCGACAAATGGGACCCCACCCGCGGCGTCGACTTCGCCGGCTACGCCATCCCCACCATCATCGGCGAACTCAAACGACACTTCCGCGACCGCACCTGGGACATCCGCGTCCCCCGCCGCCTCCAAGAACTCCGCCTCGCCATCAGCGAAGCCAACAGCACCCTCCTACAAACCCTCGGCCGCTCCCCCACCATCACCGACATCGCCACCCACCTCAACCTCACCGAAGAAGACATCCTCGAAGGCCTCGAAGGCGCCCGCGCCTACAACGCCGTCTCCCTCTCCACCCCCACCGGCGACGGCGAACGCACCACCGAACTCGGCGACCTCCTCGGCACCGAAGACAACCAATACGAACTCGCCGAACTCCGCGTCGCCCTCGGCCCCGCCCTCGCCACCCTCGACGAACGCGAACAAAAAATCCTCACCCTCCGCTTCTACGGCAACCTCACCCAATCCCAAATCGCCGAACACATCGGCGTCTCCCAAATGCACATCAGCCGCCTCCTCACCCGCGCCCTCACCAAACTCCGCACCCAACTCGCCGACACCTACTGACGGCGCGGCGGGCAGCCTGCGGTTCCCCTCGTAGCGTGGAGGCCAGATCTTGAGGGATAGAGGTTCATGGCTGAGACGAGACGCCGGTTCGATCCGGAGTTCCGCGAGGGCGCGGTCCGGATCGTGCGGGAGACGGGGAAGTCGATCGCGCAGGTCGCTCGTGACCTGGGCATCAACGACGGCACCCTCGCCAATTGGGTGAAGAAGGACCGCGAAGCCCGTGGTGAGGCCGTGGCTGGTGGCCTGTCGGAGGACGAGCGGTCCGAGTTGGCGCGGCTACGGCGCGAGAACGCCGAGCTGGCGATGGAGCGTGATGACGCCCCTATGTTTGTCAAGTCGCCGGGTTGGGCGTTGTCGCTGGTGGCAGGGCTGCGGTGATGAGGGGAAAGATCTGCCGGGCGACGTAGCGCTTCAGGCAGCGGATGGTCTCCTTCGTGGATTTGCCCTCGTGTGCCCGTTTGGTGGCGTAATCGCGGGTGCGTTGGTCGCGGCCGAGTCGGGTCAGGACGATGGTGTAGAGGGCGCTGTTGGCGCGCCGGTCACCGCCGCGGTTGAGTCGGCGGCGGATGGTCTTCCCCGATGACGCCTCGATCGGGTTGACGCCGCAGAGGGCTGCGAATGTGGCCTGGTTGGCCAGCCGGTCGGGGTTGTCGCCGGCGGTGATGAGCAGTGCCGCGGCGGTGTCGGGGCCGATGCCGTTCTGCTCGAGTAACTGCGGCGCGCAGGCGGTGATGGTGGCGCTCATCTGTTGCTGCAGGGCGTGGGCCTCGTCGGTGAGGGCCAGGACGCGGCGGGCCAGGCTGCGCAGCACCGTGGTGGTCGCCGCGTAGGTGCTGTGGTCGGTGTCGCTGGGCAGGTTGGCGCAGGCGCGGATCAACGCGACGCGGCCGAGACCGCTCAGTGATTCCCGCAGCGCCGGATCGGCCCGCACCAGCACGGCCTTGAGCTGGTTGATGGCCTGGGTGCGGGCCTTGACCGCCGAGTCCTTGGCGATCTTGAACATGCGGATCGCCTCCACGGCACCGTCGCCGCTTTTGGCCAGGCCGGTGGCCTGCCCGGACAGCACCGCCCGGGCGGCGTTCTCCGCGTCGATGGCGTCAGTCTTGCCGCGCCGACGGCGCACCGCCCGGTTGGGTCGGTTGACCTCGATGACCTGCAGCCCATCGCCGTGCAGGTGCCGGGTCAGGGCGGCGCCGTGGGAGCTGGTGCCCTCCACCCCGGCGCGGCGTAGCCGACCGTGTCCGCGCGCCCATTCCACCAAGGCGGTGTAGCCGGCGGCGGTGGTCGGAAACGTCTGCGTGTCCACCAGCGCACCCAGCACGGTGATCACCGCAGCGACGTGTGTGTCGTTGTGCGTGTCAACGCCGAGGATGATCTCCTCATCCAGCGCGGTGGCATTGGTCGGGACGTCGGTCGGCAACATCAAATCCTTTCACTCGGTAACAGGGGTCGACGCCGACCGGACGTGATGGTCAGGACTGTGACGGTGCATCGGCAAGGCCCCTATCGGGACACATCCACGCCCGGATCAGCTCGGTGCCGCCCGAGGGCGAGGTCGACGGGTCATCACGAAGGCACCCGCAGGGCCAGTCTCAAGCTGGGTCAAACCCCACCCGCCGGGCGGCACCAATCCATCCTCACAGTCCTCAAGCGATCCGTGGTCCTGTGGGTCAAGGAAGCGACGGGCCGGTGAGCGTGGCGGCCTTCATCGCTTCCCAGAGGACCGAACACGCTGTGCCCCACGCGGTGGCCTGCCGAGCCCTCGGGGTCTCGCAGTCGTGGTTCTACAAGTGGCGCGACCGGCCACCGACCCCGAGGCAGAAGCGACGCAGTACCTTGGCCGCTGCCGTCCGTCGGGTGTTCGACGACTCCGGCGGCACCTACGGGAGCCCGCGCATCGGCGACGAGCTACGGGAGCAGGGCTGGCTGGTCTCCGACAACACGATCGCCGCGCTGATGGCCGACCTCGGCCTGGTCGCGCGGGCCAAGCGACGCCGGCGCGGGCTGACCCGGCCCGGTAAACGCCCCGCCGCTGCGGACCTGATCCGGCGAGCCTTCACCGCACCGGCACCGAATGTCGCCTGGTGCGGCGACATCACCGAGATCGTCACTGACGACGGCAAGCTTTACCTGGCCACCGTGATCGACCTGTACTCCCGGCGGATCCTTGGTTACGCGATGGGCGCGCACCATGACACCAGCCTGGTTGTCGCCGCGCTGAACATGGCCGCGGTCACCCGCGGCGGCGACGTGGCTGGGGTGATCTTCCACAGTGATAGGGGTAGCGAATACTGCTCGGCCGACTTCGCCCGCGCCTGTGCCCGATGGAAGGTGCGGCAGTCGATGGGCCGGGTCGGCTCGTGCTTCGACAACGCCGTCGCCGAGGCCACCTTCTCCACCCTCAAGGTCGAGTACGTCCACCGCCGCCGGTTCCGTACCCGTAACGAGGCCCGCATCAAGATCGCCACCTGGATCACCGACTTCTACAACAACCGACGCCGGCACTCCGTCTGCGACGGACGCTCACCGATCAACTACGAACGATCAACGGTCCGGGCTCAGGAGGCCCAAGCCGCATAACGGAGTCCTCCACGATTCCAGGGGATTGACAGCCCGCAGGACCCGAACCGCAGGAAGCGGGGCGGCACCGTGAATCGTTCGCCCGGATGCCGCCGCGGGCGTCGGATCAGGCGATCCGGTAGCCGACCCCCGGCGTCGTCGCGATGGCCGGTGGGTCGCCGAGCTTCCGTCGTAACCGGCCAACGGTCACCGTGACGGTGTTGGTGAACGGATCGGCGTTCTCGTCCCAGACCTGCTCCAGCAGCGCCTCGGTACTCAGGAAGCCCGGACTGGCTCGCAGCAGCGCCTCCAGCACCGCGAACTCCTTCACCGAGAGGTTGAGGTGCCGTCCGTCCCGGACGGCGGTCCGGCGTACCGGATCCAACGTGATCCCGCCCGCGTGCAGCGTCCGGGGCCGCGCGTCCGGCCTGCGCCGGGCCAGCGCCTGGATCCGCAGGATCAGCTCCGGGAAGTGGAAGGGCTTGCCGAGATAGTCGTCCGCACCGAGGGTCAGCCCACTGACCCGGTCACCGGGCGCGCTCGCCGCGGTCAGCATCAGCACCATCGGCCGGCCGGTCCGCTCGCTGATCATCTGACACAGTGTGTCGCCGTGCAGGCCGGGCAGGTCCCGGTCCAGGACCACCACGTCGTGCGTGCCGAGGTCGAGCTTCGCGCCGGCGGTCAGCCCGTCGTACGCGATGTCGACGGCCATCCCCTGGTCGCGCAGCCCTTCCGCGACGACCTCGGCGAGAGCGTGATCGTCTTCGACGACGAGGATTCTCACGCTGTCACCGGCACCTTCCCCGCCGGAAGCGTGATCGACACTCCCAGACCGCCCTCCGGCCGGGCGCGCAGGACGAGCCGGCCGCCGTGGGCGGCGGCGACGGCGGCCACGATGGAGAGTCCGAGCCCTGAGGAGCCGTGACGCTCACCGCCGAGCCGCTCGAAGGGCCGCGCCAGCCGGTCGACCTCCCGCTGGTCGAGAAGGCGACCACCGGTCTCGACGACGAGTACCGTCTCCTCCTCGCCCGCCGATCCGGTGATCCCGATCCATCCGCCCTGCTCGTTGTGGGTCACAGCGTTGTCGACGACGTTGTCCACCAGCCGCGCCAGCAGCGCCGGGCTGCCGTGGGTCGCCGTGCCCGGTGGTACGTCCACCGTCACGTTCAGCCGCTTCGCCCGTACGTCGGCGGTCCGCTCGTGCAGGGCCGCGCCGACGAGGTCGCCGAGGTCGACGGTGGTGGCGTCGGCCAGTGCCCCGTGCTGGGCCCGGGCCAGCACGAGGAACCCGTCGAGCAGGTGGTCGACCCGGTCCAACTGGCGGCGCAGCCGATCCGCCAGCGCCACCGTCGAGGGGGGCGGGTCGGGCTTGGCGACCGCGACATCCAGCGACGCCCGCATCGTCGCCAACGGCGTACGCAACTCGTGGGACGCGTTGGCGACGAAGCGGCGCTGTGCGGTGAACGAGGCTTCGAGCCGTTCGAGCAGTTCGTCGATGGTGTCGGCGAGGTCCTTCACCTCGTCGGCCGGGCCGTCCACCGCCAGCCGCCGGTCCAGGCTGTCGGCGGAGATGCGCCGGGTGGCGCGGGTGATGAGCCGCAGCGGTCGGAGTACCCGCCCGGCCAGCACCCGACCGAGCAGCAGTGACACGACCGCCATCACGATCAGCGCCATCAGCGAGCCGGCCAGCAGTTGGCGGGCCTGCTCCGCCTGCACGGCGGCCAGTTGCTCCTCCAACTGCCGGATCCGCTGCTGCGCCGGGCCGCCCTGGCCGGGCGGCGGACCTCCGGCGGGTACGACGCTGCTGATGCTGCCGCCGGAGAGCAGAAAGGTCAGGGCCGACAGCCCGACACCGGAGACGAGGAACACCAGGGCGTAGAGGGCGGTGAACCTCGCCCGCACGGTCCCGCTGAGCAGCCTGAGCATGCCTTCCAGGATGCCCGGGGCCACCTAACAACGGCGTGACAGCGCCGGTTCGGGCCCCGTTACCCGCCGATGCGTAGAACCGAAGGCATGTCGACCACCGACCTCCTCCGGCGGGAATGGACCGCGTTCCGTCGCCCCGGCCGGCTGGCCGCCCTGGCCGCCGCCGCCGTCACCGTCATCGCGCTGGGTCTGCTGTACGCCTTCGGCAGCCACTCGTCCTGCTCCGGGCCGTGCCCGGGCGTTCCCGTGGCCAGCGACGGCGCCACCGTCAGCGACAGGTTCTGGTTCCTGCACCGCGACCTGGGCCGCGAGGGCAGCATCACGGTGCGGATGACCTCGATGTCCGGGACGATCACCTATCCTCCGCCGGACCATGACGAGATCGTGTCCGGGCTGGTGCCATGGGCGAAGGCGGGGATCATCGTCAAGGACGGCGTGCGGCCGGGCTCGCGGTACGCGGCACTCATGATGACCGGCGGCCACGGCGTACGCTTCCAGCACGACTACGCCCACGACGTCGCCGGGAGCGCGGGCGACGTTTCCGAGCAGTCCCCGCGCTGGTTGCGGCTGACCCGCTCGGGCGACACCATCACCGGCTCCGAGTCGGTCGACGGCGAGCAGTGGCGCACCGTCGGGACGGCGAGGCTCGACGGGCTGCCGGACACCGTGCAGGTCGGCCTCTTCGCCACCTCGCCCGGCGACCTCACCCTCCGGAAGGTCGCCCTCGGCGGCGCCGTCGAGGAGTCCCGGTTCACCCAGGCCGTCGGTGTCTTCGACAACGTCGCCGTCGTCGGCGGCACCGCCGAGGCATGGGACAGCGACCCGGTCGGCGAGATGAACCACACCGACTGGGAGAGGTACCACAACCCGTCGGGCGCCACCGAGCGGGACGGTGTCATCACGGTCAGCGGTACCGGCGACATCGGGCCGCTCAACGAGGAGCGCGCGCGTACCGTCGAGAACACCCTGATCGGCCTGGTGGTTGCCCTGATCGTCATGCTCGTCGTCGCGGTCCGTCACGGCACCCGCGCAACTCGGCAGGCGATCGGTCGGCGGGCGATCGTCGCCCGGGCGGCGGTCGTCGGCGCGGCCACCTTCGTCACCGGTCTGGTCGCCGTCGGCGTCGTCCTTCCGGTGGGTGCGGCGATCCTGAAGAGCAACGGAAACCCGGTGCAGTCGATGTCGGTACCGACCGGCGCCCGGGTGATCATCGGGATTTCGGTGGTGCTCGCCCTCTGCGCTGTCCTCGGGCACGGGCTCGGTGTGTGGCTGCGTCGCGGCCCGGTGGCGATCCTCGTCGGGCTGTCGCTGGTCGCGGTGCCCTACGCCGTCATCGCGTTCCCGCTACTGCCCGACCCGGTCTCCGAGTGGCTGCTGCGGCTCACCCCGGCCGCCGGCTTCGCCGTCAAGCAGACGACGCAGGAGTATCCGCAGGTCGTCGCGCACTACGCACCGTCGGCCGGGTACTTCCCGCTGCCCTGGTGGGCGGGGCTCGCGGTGCTCTGCGCGTACACCCTGATCGTGCTGCGGATGGCCGTCGGCCGGCAGCCGGCGGTGGACACCGACTGGCGATAGCAGGCCGTGCCGGAACGACCCCGCGCCGTTCCGGGTTCGGGTCCGTCCGTTCTAGAGCGGTGACCGTTCAGAGACGGCGTACTACGCGTGACGTCCGCGGCGGCAGACGATTGGGCGATGCCTTCCGGATCGGTGGTGAAGACGATCGCGTCGCAGGTCAGAGCAATAGCGACGACGCGCGCGATCCTTTCCGCAAACCCCAGGCGACATCGCGTACGGCGAGGCCAGTCGTTCCGGCGAACCGTGCCGGTAGGGCGAGTCGAGATCACCGAGCACCGCCCGAAGCCCGCGAGCGGGGCAACCTACGGGTAGCGGATCACCGGCGATCGTGGCGGTGTGGTTCGCATGGTGGTACCTCCGGCCCACCGACTTCTCTGAACTGCGGTTCTTGGCCGTGTCGCAGTCGTCATGCGGAACCGATTGATCGAAGCCTCAAGTCTTTCTGGCGAGCGAGTGATGCTGCATGCATAATGAATGCATGGTTGCTCTCCAGATTCGGGACGTGCCGGAAGAAGTACGAGACGCCCTGGCAGCGCAGGCTAAGGCGCGCGGGCAGTCACTCCAGGCGTACCTGTTGGATCTGGTGGAGACCCAGGCTCGGCGGCTGCGCAACACCGCGGCCCTTGATCGCTTCGCCGGCCGATCGGACGGTGCTCGCTCCCTGCCGGGGGAGAGCGTGGCCGAGTTGAATGACCAGCGGGAGCAGCGCGGACCGTGGGACAGCGCCGAATGATCGTCGTGGATGCGTCGGTTCTGGCCGACGCCCTGGTCGACGACGGGCCGGTCGGCGACGCGGCGCGGGCGGAGCTGACCGGAGATCCGCACTGGGCCGCACCGAGCCATCTTCTGGTCGAGGTCATTTCGGTGATCAGAGGCAAGGTCCTCGGTAGGAAGCTGGGCCTTGCCCGGGCTCAGGAGGCGATCGGCACCCTGCCCTCGTTGGTCATCGATGAGGTTGCCATCGCTATGCTGCTCGACCGGATGTGGCAGTTGCGGGGCAATGTCACGGCGTACGACGCGGCTTACGTCGCGGCGGCGGAGTTGTTGGCCTGCCCGCTCGTGACCGGTGATGGTCGGCTCGCCAAGGCCAGCGGCGTCCGCTGCGAGTTCCGACTACTCGCGGTGTCCTGACGGTGGCCGCCCGAGGATCATCGGCCTGACGCCCTCGGGCCGGACAACCTGACTGGAAGCGGATCACCGGCGATCGTCGCGGGGGTGGTTCGCATGGGGGTACCTCCGCCCCACCGACCGTTGTCCCTGTTCAAGCATGCTGCCGACGACCCGGACGGACCGCGTCAAGGTCTGGGCCGACGCTCTCAGTCCGCACTGGGTCCGCAGGCTCTGGCGGCCGGCGACACCGCGGCAGTCCAGGCTGTCTTTGGTGGGATCGTCGAGGTGGCGCGAACATCACCCACTCGCCGACGTCGGCAACATCGCTGACCTGAAGCGGGCCATGGGCGACCTCAGAACACGAGATCAGGCGATCTGCCGGAGGTCGCTGCCGTAGTCGAAGATGATCCGCATCCGGGCACCCAGTGCTCGTGCGTACCGGCTGAGGGTCGCCACCTCGTTGGCGTCCAGATCGCCGTTCTCGATCTGACTCACCCGGCCGGGCGTAACCCCCATCAGCTCGGCCACCTGCCGCTGGGTAAGGCCGAGACGCTTGCGCTCCTCGGCGAGGTGGAACGCGCCGACCCACGCCTCGGTGCGGGCGCGTTCCGCATCGAGCGCGTCGTCGTCCCCATCGTGCAACTCGGCGCGGATGTCGTCCCAGTCATGGAAGTCGACCATCAGCCCTCCCTTCGTTTCCTCTCGAAGGCAAGCCAACCCTCATAAGCGACCTCGGCGATCGGGATCGCGTTCTCGTACCACCGCGTCCAGTCTCCCGCCTTGTTGCCCGCGACCAACAGCACCGCCTGCGACCAGGGATCAAAGGCGAACAGAACCCGAATGGCGACGTTCCGCCCAGACCTCGGCCGTAGCTCCTTGAGGTTGCTGATACTCGAACCCCGGAGAGTGTCGACCAGCGGACGCCCCAGGCCCGGACCGGTTTCGGCGAGCATGTCGATGGCCACGTTGACGGATCGGTACGCCGCCGGGTCGGACTGACGTAGGGCCCGTAGCCAGTTGCGGACCTCGCCTGTGGTCCTGACTGCCCAGCGGTGGGCCGGCCCGTTGGTCACGGAACAACTATAGCTCAACCTATACACAGCCGATCCCGGTTGTGGCCGAGCCAGCGAAACCCTTACCTGCCAGGCCGCACGTGGACGTGCGAACCGCGAGAGCGCAGGTCAAAACGAGATCACGTTATGAGGTGGGCCGCCGGGGACTCGAACCCCGAACCTAAGGATTAAAAGTCCTCAGCTCTGCCAATTGAGCTAGCGACCCGATGGGTGACCAGCGTACCGGAAGAGGTGATCGCCGATCTCGACGGCTACGGCCGTCTGGTCGACCCGGCCGGGCAACGCCGCGCGAGGTGCTTCCGCCGCCCGCTCAACCCGCCGGGAGCGCCGCCGGCCGGTACCGCCAGACCCGGAGCTCGTCGGGCTGCGCCAGGCAGGCGATCACCCCGGCGGTCGACCGACAGGCCGAGACGACGAAGGGCAGGTAGTCCAGCGGGCGGACCGCCGTACCCCCCGGGGGGAGCAGGCCCACCCAGGTCCGGGGACCAGCGGCCCGGCGGAGCAGCAGCAGCGGACCGTCCTCCGCGGGCGGCACCGCCTCGGTCCACCCGGCCAGGTCCACCACGGTACGCCCGGTGTGCGGGTCCACCACCCGGCGGAGCGCGGGCTGGCCATCGACCTCGACGAGGTGCGCGCCGTACGGTCTCAGCCGTAACGGCTCCGCCACCCGCCAGGCGGTCGAGCCGGTCGCGGGATCGATCACCTCGACGTCGTTCGGGTTGTCCAGGCACACCATCGGCCCGCACTCACTGGCGTACGGGACGTCTCTGGGCAGCGGACGTGTCCACCGGAGCTGTCGGAGATCCGCCGAGTAGGCGGCGAGTTTCCGCTCGTGCCTGACCACCAGCGAGTCGCCGACCACCGTCGCGTACTCCGGTCGGCCGGCCGCCGGGTCGAGCCGCTGCCGGACCACCCCGGTCCGCGGGTCGCGCAGTTCGAGTACGCCGTCGCGGTGCCCGGTCAGCAGCGCCGCGGGACGCTCGGCGGTGCGCGTCATCGCCAGGACGCCCGACACCAGCGCCGAGGTCCAGAGCTCCCGGCCGGTGTCGAGGTCGATCGTCCGGACGACCTCTCCGATCGGCGGCGCGTCGTACACGCCGGCGCCCGAAACGTAGACCCGGCTGCCCGACGGCGGTGGATCGCCCGGGTCGACCCGCGAACCCTCCGGGAACACCTCCGTGACGGTCAGCGCCACCCGCTCGGCCGGCAGCACGGTCAGGTGGTTCGGCACCGACCAGCGCCGCTGACCGGTGTCGGCGTCCAGTGCGGTGGTGCGGAACCAACGGTGCTGGGATCCGCCCCACTCCTCCATCACCATCAGCAGGCCGCCCACGTGGTAGAGCCCCACCGGCTGGCGCTCGATCCGGTACGGGCTGGCCCAGAGCCGCCGCCCGTGGTCCAACTCGTACGCGGTGACCCGACGTCCGCCACCGTGGTCGAGCGGTCCGGTCACGAACAACCGGTCCCCGGTCAGCGCGAAGGTCGGACGGGCCTCCAGCGGCCCCCGGTAGACCTCGGTCAGCTGCGCCGGTGCGGGCGGGGCCCCGCCACCCACGCCGAGCACCAGCGCCCCGGTCAGCACCAGGGCCGTGGTCCGCAGTCGCCGCCGAACGAGCCGGCGGGGTGGGTCGGGATCGACCGGCGGGTCGTACCGCTCCTCGCCGAGGTCGATCACGATCACGCTGGCCCTCCCGCCCACCGGGTTGGTGCGCCGGCCATGTGATCCGAGCCATCGGCCGGGGCCGGTACGCCATCCATGATGCGGTACGCCGACCCGGATCCGCCGCGCCGGGGCGCCGTCAGGCCGGCTCGATGCCGGCGGTCGACGTCTCCGGGTCGACGGCCGGCACCACGTCCGCCAACACCAGCGTCACGTTGTCCGGGGCGCCCGCCTGGTGGGCGAGTTTGACCAACTGTCGCGCGCACTCCTCCCGGTCGGGGAAGCCGACCAGCGTCGCCGCGATACTGTCGTCGTCCACCACGTCGGAGAGGCCGTCGCTGCAGAGCAGCAGCCGGTCGCCGGGCTGGGCGATCAGCGCGACCGTGGCCGGGGCGAGCGGGCCGCCCTGCAGTACGCGGGTGACCAGCGACCGCTGCGGATGCCGTCGAGCCTCCTCCGGAGTCAGCCCGCCCTGGTCGACGAGGGCCTGCACAAAGGTGTCGTCCCGGGTGAGCTGCGACAGGCTGCCGGACCGCAGCAGGTAGCCCCGGGAGTCGCCGACGTGCGCCACCGCGAGCCGGCGGCCGGCGAGCAGCATCGCGGTGACCGTGGTGCCCATCCCCTCGGTGGCCTGGTCCGCGTCGGTGACCGCGCGGATCCGGGTGTTGGCCGCACCGATCGCGTCCAACAGGGCGGTCACCGGCTCCGCGCCGGGCGCCGACCGCTCCGCCGGGGCCAGACTGCTGATCGCGATCTCGCTGGCCACCTCGCCGGCCGGCGCGCCACCCATGCCGTCGGCGACGGCGATCAGCCGGTTGCCGGCGAACGCCACGTCCTCGTTGTTGGGGCGGACCAGTCCAGGGTCGCTGACGGCCAGGCTGCGCAGGACATAGGTCATACCGTGCAGCTTGCCCCGAGATCCACGGCGAAGTCACTACGCAGTACTGCGTAGGGTTGACCCATGATGCCGGTCTCCATGGTCGGGCGCGCCGGAGAGCTGGCCGAGTTCGCCGCAGCCTGGGCCAGGGTCGCCGGCGGGTGCCCCCGGACCGGCTGCGTGGTGGTCACCGGCGCCGCCGGGGTGGGCAAGAGCCTGCTGATCAGCGCCGCGCTCGACGGACTCTCGCCCCGGCCGGTGACGATCCTCAGCGGTACCGCCCGGGTGCACACCCCGGCCCCGTACGACTGGCTCGCCGCCGTACTCAGCGGTCGGGACACCGCCGACCTGCCGCTGCCGCCCGACGCGCTGGCCTGGCTCGCCCAGCACCCGAACGCACCCCGGGAACGGTACGCCCCGGACGCGCTGCTGCGCCTGGCGGTACGCACCGTACGGGCCCTGGTCGGTGCCGGGCCGGCGGTCCTGGTGGTGGAGGACCTGCACGCACTCGACCCGGCCAGCCTCAACCTGGTCGGCGAGCTGGCCACCGCACCGGGTCTGCCGGCCCTGCTGCTGGTGGGCAGCCGGCCACCGGAGGAGGCGGTGTCACCCCGGCTGGTCGCGGCCACCCTGACCCGGCTCACCGGTGCCCCGGGCGCGGTCCGGCAGCATCTCGGCCCGCTGGGCCGGCCGGACGTGGCCGCCGTGCTCCGTCAGGTCTATCCCGGACCGCCGGTGCCGTCGGCGGTGGCCGATGCGGTGTGGCGGCGTACCGGCGGCAACCCTTACCGGTTGGTGGAGCTGCTGGTCGCGGGGCGCGGCCGGCGGCCCGAGGAGCTCGTGGCCGAGCCGGTGGACCTGCGGCTGCTCGTCGAGCCGCCGCCGGCGCCCACCGCCGAGCTGACCGGCCGGGAGATCGAGGTGCTGTCCTGTCTGGCCGCCGGGATGTCCAACAAGCAGGTGGCCCGGTCGCTCGGGATCTCGGTACGGACGGTCACCGTGCACGTGTCCAACCTGCTCCGCAAGACCGGCTCGGCGTCGCGTACCGAGGCGGCGCTCTGGGCGGTACGCCAGCAGCTCACCGATCCGGCCCGACACGGCTGAGCCGGTCCCGCGTCCCCCGTTCGGGGCGATGTTCCTGGTGGGCGCCCCGGCGAGGTGTTCCCGCGCCTTGACGCGTACGCCATCATTGATGGATAGGCCCGAGATGCGAAGGGGGTGGCCGCGATGAAACGTGGCACCACTGTGGAGAGGCCGAGTACTGCGGCGATGACCTGCGTCTTCCTTTGATTCGCGCCGGTCGCCGAGCCGGGCTACCGCAGCCGGTCGAATCCGTCTCTATCATCGAGACACGTATGGGAGCCGCCAGGTCTTCCCGACGGACAATGTGAGTGCCGCTCGACCTAGCCGGTGTTTTTCGCGGATGGTGGTGCACGATAGATGAGGATCCAGCCCCGTCAGGAGCTACTGGAGATCTGGGCGGCCACCGTCCGGTCGAGCTGGCAGGACGGGAAGTGGCAGTGGGGCGGGCGGGACGGGCCGAATTCGATCAGTGACGCCGAGCAGTTGCTCTGCATCCTGCTCCCGGCCACCCAGGCGGACTTCTCACTGGACCGTCCGGACGAGACCGCCGAGGAAATGATCAGGGCGCTGCGCCCGCTCGGCACCGCCACCCAGATTCCCCGGGTGCTGATCCAGGTGCTCACCGAGTATTACCAGCGCTACACCGACAAATCCGGGACGCCGGTCTTCTCCGGCCGGACATATTTCCAGACCGACGACGGCGAGCCGTCCGAGCAGCAGCTCGAACTCGACATCGTCGACTCGTTCGCCATGTCGATCACACTCTCCCTGGCCGCCATCGGTTTCGCCCGGGTCTTCCGCACCGCGGTACGCCGTGAGGAGATCATTCGGGAAGTCGACGAGCTGGAGAGCATGGCGAGCGTGCGGTTGACCGCCGCGATGGTCGGGCTGCTGCGCAGTTTCGCGGTGAACGTCTTCGACGTCGACTCCGAGGAGGGCCAGGCGCTGGTCCGTACCCTCAACCAGAGCAACCTGCCGCAGCGGCAGGTCGTCGCGCAGCTGCGCCGCCGGCTGCGGCAGACCATCGCCAGCTTCCGTGAGGTCATGATCGGTTCTGGCCAGGTGGCCGACCTGGACAGTCCGAACCGGCTCTTCGAGTGCGGCTGGTCCTGGGGCATCGTCGGGGAGGCGCCGGAGATCGAGACGACCGAGGCGGTCGGCCAGCAGCGGCCGGGCGTGGCGCCCGAGGAGCCGTACCTCTACTTCACGGTCATCGCGATCGACGCGATCGAGGAACTCTTCACCGAGCGGACCCGGATCCTCGGTCTGCTCAACGAGGAGCAGCAGCGGCTCTCCCGGGCGCTGCAACTGCGGTGGGACCTGACCCGGGGCTACTGGGCCACCGTCGCCACCTTCGGTGACGGCCACCGCTGGCCGCTGGAGGACATCCCCTGGCGGACCACCGACCGGGACGCCACCGACTACTACACCCTGCTGGTGACCTCACTGGCGGTCAAGGGCCTGGTGGTCGAGCGGGGCGCCGACACCGAACTCGGCCGGGTGGGTGCGGTGCTGGAGGAGCTGGCCAACCGGGCGCGGATCACCCGACGGCCGTTCGACCAGGACCAGGCGCTCACGCTGCACTCGCCCGGCGTACGGCTGACCCTGCAGAACAGCGACAAGCTGGGCGGGCCGACGTTGCGCTGGGCGGTGACCGAGTTCTCCGCCCTGCTGTTGCAGCGCACCGCGTACATCGCCGGGCTACTGAGCGACGCCGAGCAGCGGGCCAGGATGCTGGACCTGGCCGACCAGGTCTGGGACCATCTGGTGCTCCGCCGGCTCGAACGCGGCGCCGGCCGGAGCCTGTGGGACCAGCCGGCCCGGGTGTTCCGGCAGTTCGTCGACTACCACGACGCACCCTCGTGGTACTACACCGAGCGGGTGGTCCAGTCGCTGGTCACCACCGTACGCGTCCTGCGCCGTCCGCCGTTGCGCAGCGACCGGCTCACCATGCACGCGCTGGACCTGCTCAACGAGGCCGAGCACCTCTACGACATGGAGCTGCTGGACGGCGCGGCGGAGGCGGGCCCGAAGATGCAGCAGACGCTCCAGGTGGTGCGGGTCAATCTGCGGCGGGCCCGGGACATCGTGCACGAGCGGCCCGGCACGGCGGCCGCGCTGACCAGTTCGGTGCTGCGCCGGCTGGACGAGTTGAACGCGGCCCGCCGCGACGTCGCGGAGGCAGGCTGAAATGTTGATCTTCGCGGCTTCCGACAAGGGCGGCACCGGGCGCTCGGTCACCAGCAGCAACATGCTCTACCGGAGCGCGCTGCAGGGCAGCGACGTCTGCTATCTGGACTTCGACTTCGGGTCGCCGACGGCTGGCGCGATCTTCCACATCGACTCCGCCGTGCACGGCACCACCCGGGGCGGTCTGCACGACTACCTGGACGGTGCCCTGGCCGAGCCGCAACGGATCGAGGTGTGGACCGAGTCCGACCGGCCCAGCCTGCGCAACCGGCCGCCCGGTGCCGGCCGGCTGGTGCTGCTGCCCGGCGACAGTGGCGGCGGGGAGTTCCCGGCCACCCGGGAGCGGATCGAACGCTGTGCCCGGCTCTTCCTGCGGCTGGAGGAGGAGTTCGACCTCAGCCTCGTCGACCTGAGCGCGGGCCGGTCGTACGCCACCCAGATGGTGCTGGCGGCCACCGCCATGCCGGCGCTGAAGTCGGTACGGTCGCGCTGGCTGGTCTTCCACCGCTGGACCCGGCAGCACGTCCTCGCCGCCTCGGGGCTGGTCTACGGCACCCGGGGCATCCTGGACGCCGGCACCCTCGCCGGGCACGACCACGAGGACCTGGTGAACCGACTGCGGTTCGTGCGTACCGCCGTGGTCGACCCCGACTCGCCGGAGCTGGAGGGGCTGCGGCCGGCACAGGTGGCCTGGCTCCGGGAGTGCAACCAGGACCTGCTGGAGCTGGCCAGCAACAACCGGGTGGGCCGGACGATGCTGCTCGGCTCCGTACCGCTCGACCCGGTGCTGCAATGGCGCGAGCAGCTCATCTCCGACAACGACGTGTACGCGCGCAAGATTGCGAACCTGGAGACCGTGGAGGCCTTCTCGGCGCTGGCAAAGCTCATCGTGGACGACACGGCCTGGGAGATGCTGTGATGAGACCGGATGTGACCTTCGAGGAGACGGCGGCCAGACGCAGCGTCGAGTCCGTTCCGCTCTCGCACCTCTCCATCGAGCTGGGACACCTCTACATCGAGGAGTTCGCCGGTGGGATCGACCAGCTCCGCCGGCACTTCGCCCGGGTCGCACCCTGGGCGGCGGCGGCCCGGCAGGCCTGCGCGGAGCGGTTGCCGAACGGCCGGCCCCGAATCAGCACCTGCTTCCTGATCGACGACTACTTCCAGCGGTTCAGCACCCCCCGGGTGGTGATGGAGCAGGTACGCGAGGCGGCGCGGGACAGCGGTCTGGTGATCGACTACTTCGCCCGGGAGGCCGGCTGCGCCCAGGCCGACGACATCCCGCTCGCCGAACTGGTGCTCACCCAACTCGTCTCCGATCCGGTCCCGGAGACCACCGGGGACCGCCCGCCCACCTCCGAGACCGGCTGGCTCTGCAACGGCAGGCGGTCGCCGGTCTCCGTTCCCGGCCAGGCGATGAGTGCCGGCCGGGCCTGGCAGCCGCCGATGCAGAACGCGGCGAACCGGCACTCCATCTTCATGGACGTCGAGCTGTGGGATTACGAGGAGAACGGCGAGCGGCGTTGGTCCTGCCCGTTCCTGGCGGCCGTCTGGCAGCTCATGCGGCTGGGGCTGCTCCGGCACGAGGGGGAGGGCGTGACCAACCCCTACCAGCTCGACGACTGGCCGGACGACTGGGACGAGATGCCGGCGGTGGTCAAGCTGAACCCGCACGCCCCGCCGTTCAGCGCGTACCGGACCTTCTCGGTGCTCGGCTCGCGCTTCCTGCCGATCGAGCACGCCGTCCGGACGATCCTGAGCCAGGTCTCGATCAGCCCGGCGGTGCTCGACCAGATACAGACCCGCAGCCGCAACGAGCACATCGACCTGCCCAAGGACCTGGTCGAGCGGACCGAGTACGTCTTCGCCGGCGACTGACCGCACACCGCTCACCGCCGTACGTCAGGCAGGTGGTCGGGGTCCGCGTCGGGTAGCCAGGTGAGCACCTGACCGGCCCGGCGCCGGAAGCCGGGATCCGGGTCGTCCCGGGCCAGTTCGGTGAGGAGTTCCCGGGTCTGGCGGTCGTCGCCGAAGTGGGTGCCGAGGGCCTGCACGGTGGCGGCCCGCACCGACCAGTCCTGGTCGCGCAGGCGCTCCACGAAGAGGGTACGCACCTCGGGGTGCTCGGCGAGGCGTTCACCGAGGACCCGGAGCACCGTCCGGCGTACCTGGACGTCGCTGTCGTTGCCGGCCCGTTCGATGAGCAGTTCGCGTACCGCCCGGTCGGTGCCGTAGTACTCGCCGAGGATGTGTACCGCCACGGTGCGGATCTGCGGGTCCTCGCCGGTGGCCCGGGCCATCAGCACCTCGCACTGCTCCACGTCGGTGCCGAGTCGGGTGGCGAGTTCGACGGCGGCCTCGTGCACGAGTTCGGCGTCCGGGTCGTGCCGGATCCGTTCCAGCAGTGTCTCCCGGACGTCGGCGTCGACGCCGACCCGCTGCACCAGCAGGCGTACGGCGGCGAGCCGGACCCGGGCGTTGCCGTCCCCGTGCACCCGGCCGGCGAGCAGGCCGTGCACGTCGTCCCCGGGACCGCCCCGCTCCACCACCGCGGTGGCGGCGAGCGCGAATACGGCGGCGTCCGGGTCGTGGTGTGCCCGGTCGACCAGCACCTGGTGCACCTGGTCGGAGTGGTGCGGCTCCCGGGTCAGCGCCCGGAGCGCGGCGAGCCGCACCTCCGCGTCAGAGTCGGCGCGGGCCCGGTCCAGCACCACCTCCCGGATCGTCGGATCCCGGCGTACGGTGTCGGCGAGGGCATTGACGGCGGCCAGGCGTACGGCCGCGTCGGAGTCGTCCCGGGCGAGCCCGGCGAGCACCTCGGAGACGGCGGAGTCCATTCCGACCCGCTCGATCAGGGCCCGGGCCGCGACCAGCCGGATCCGGGCGTCCCGGTCCCGCAGCGCCAGCTCGCCGAGCGCGGCCCCGACCGACGCCTCGGCGCCGATCTCGTCGGTCAGCGCCCGGGCGGCGAGCAGGCGTACGTCGGCGTCCCGGTCCTGTCGGGCGGTGGTGACCAGCAGCTCGATCAGCGCGTTGTCCCGCTCGAAGTGCTCGACCAGCAACCGCAGCGCGACCAGCCGGACCATCTCGTCGGTGTCCCCACCGGCGCGGCTGAACAGCAGGTCCCGGGTGGCGGTGTCCGGGCCGTACTGGTCGATCAGGGCGCGGGCGGCGACCCGGAGCACCCCCGGGTCACGGTCGGCCCGGACTCGGTCGACGAGCAGCGCCCGGACCCTGGCGTCGCCGGCCAGGCGCTCGCCGAGGACCCGCACGCTGGTCCGCCGGGTCACCGGGTCGGTGTCGTCCCGGGCGCGTTCGATCAGCAACTTCCGGACGTGCCGGCTGGCGGCGAACCGTTCGACCAGGACGTGCGCGGCCGTCCTGGTCACCTCGGCGTCGGTGTCGGTGCGCAGGCATTCGACGAGCACGTCCCGGAGTTCGTCGTCGCCGCCGTACCGCTCGCCGAGGGCCTGGATCGCGGTCCGCCGTACGCTGGCGTGCTCGTCGGCGTGCGCACGTTCCCGGAGCAGGTTGCGGACGTTCGGCTCGTCCCGGAACCGTTCCCCGAGCGCCTGCACGGCGGCGAGCCGGACCCCGGCGTACCCGTCGGCCCGGACCCGCTCGATGAGCAGGTCGCGGGCCTCGGGGTCGGTACCGAACCGCTCCCCGAGGGCCTGCACGGCGGCCAGCCGTACCCCGGCGTGGTTGTCGGCCCGGGCGCGCTTGATCAGCCGGGTCCGGGCGCGCGCGGCGGCGGCCTGGTGGGCCGGGCTGTCCACGGCGGTGGTGGCGAGCTGGGCCAACTCGGCCAGCCCGGCGACCGAGGCGTACGAGGCGGGGCTCTCGTCCATGCTGGCGAGCACGTCGTCGAAGAGGTCGTCGATCCGCTCGGCCGGGGTGGAGAGCATCGCGGCCAGCCGGGCGGCGTGGGTGGAGACCGGGTTCCAGACCACCCGGACGCCCCGACGGCGGTACCAGGAGAGGTAGATCTTGCGGCCCGGCCAGTTCGGGCCGATCACCTTGGCGGCGGGCAGGATCTCCTCGTCGATCAGCCGGGCGGTCTCCCGGTCGTCGATCGAGACGCAGTGCTCCAGCAGCAGGATGAGCTGCCGCAGCAGCGTCTCCGCCGGTTTGGCGGCGGCACTGTGCAGGTTGCGCACCTCGGCCAGGCACTGCACGGCCAGGGCCAGGTTCCACGGCGGCGGGGCGAAGTCGGCCGGTGGCCAGGGCTGGTTGACCTCGGTGGTCAGCAGTTGGATGAGCTGCGCGGTGTGGTTCTGGTGCAGCGCGCCGGCGAGCAGCCGGAGCACCTCCCGCCAGGACAGGTCGGCCCAGTGCCGCCGGAAGAGCTCCTTGAGCTGCTCGAAGGAGAGCACCTGGTCGTGCTGGAACTTGGCCAGGATGGCGTCGGCGCAGAAGAACTCCAGGAAGGTGCGGTGCACGAAGCCGTAGACCTGCGGGCCGTACCGGCTGAGGATGAAGTTCCGCTCCCGGAACTGCTCGATCATCGCCAGCGCGATGCTCCGGGCGGTGGCGGCGTCCCGGCGGTAGCGCTCGACCAGGTACCGCTCGAAGACGTCGCTGAGTTCCGCCCGGTCGATGTAGTTGACCGTCAGCCCACGGTCGGCCGACTGCATCCGGTACGCCAGCCGGCGCAGCAGCTCCTTCTTGTCCTCCGGGTCGAGGAAGCCGGCGACCGGGGACTCCTCGCGCAGGTGCCGGTCGGTGTCCCACTGCGCCACCAGCACGGTGGCGGCGTGGTCGTAGAGCTTCCAGCGCTCCCGGGGCAGCGGCTGGTGCTTGCCGATGATCGCCAGGATGGTCAGCAGCAGCGGGTTGCCGGCGAGTTCCCGGATCGCGTGCGAGTGCCGCATCGCGTCCAGCAGCCGGGCCCGTTGGGCCTGCGCGTCCTCCGGTCGGTCCCGGATCGCCAGCCGGTACCAGCTCGACAGGAAGTCGCCGGTCTGTTCCTCGTCCAGGTCCTGCAGGGTGTAGTGCACGAACCCGACACTGGTCAGGATCCGGCGGGAGTAGCCGATGATCCGGGAGGTGACGATCATGCGTACCTGGGGGTGGTTGGCGGCGAACCCGGCGATCTGCCGGGCCACCTCCTCCCGGCGGTGCCGGTCGAAGACCTCGTCCAGCCCGTCCAGGATCATCACCGCCCGGCCGCCGACCCCGAGATGCCGCAGCAGGGCGGCCCGCTCGATGCCGAGCCCGTCGGTGCCGGCCCGGTGGTCGAGGTAGTCGACGAAGTTCTCGCACCTGCCCTCGGCGGCCAGGGTGATGAACGAGCGCAGCTCGATCAGCAGCGGCAGGTGGTCGGCGAGCGGGGCCAGCCGGTCGTCGACCGGACCGCCGGTGAGGCTGAGCGCGACGTACCGGGCCGCGGTCGACTTGCCCGAGCCGGGATCGCCGAGCAGCACGATCGCCCGCTGGTCCGGCGCGCCGAGTACGTCGAAGAGCCGCTGCAACGGCTTCGCCCGGTACGACTCGTGCAACTGCACCAGCTCCCGGGGATCGACCTCCTCCGGCACGTCCTCGGTGCCGATCCGCCCCTCCGACTGCATCCGGCGCAGCCACTCCCGGGGCAGCTCGGCCGGGGGCGGGTCCTCGCGTACCCACTGCTCGACGAAGACCGACATCAACTGGATCCGGAGGTAGTCCTCGGTCTGTTCCGGCGTCAGCGCGTCCAGGTCCAGCACCCCGTAGTGCTGCCGCAGCCGCAGCAGGTACTGCTTCAGCGTGTCCCGGCTCAGCGTGTGCATGCCGCCGGTCGGCACCCCGGCGTCGGTCAGGCAGTTCGCCACCGCCGCGGTGACCATCGCGGCCAGGTCGGCCGGGTCCCGGAAGGTGCTGCACATGTGCCGGTCGGCCAGCTCCGCCCGGAGCGCCTCGATCTTGTCCGCGTCCCGACCCCGGTCCACGAAGCTGCGCGGCCAGGGCGCCTCCTCGTCCAGCAGGAAGATCAGGCACGGTTTGCCGCCGGTGAGCGCCTCCCGATATTCGAGTTCGGTGATCGAGCGGTCGTAGCCGGCCGGGACGAAGCCGTACCGCCAGGCGAAGATGCCGACGTAGACGTCACACTCGGCGACGTCGGCCAGGCAGCGTTCGAGGGGGCGCCGGTCCTCGGCGACGTACGACTCCATGGCCATGTCCTCGACCCGCAGCCGGCGCAGCGCCAGTTGCACGGCGGCGCGGCACTCCTGTAGATCCCGGAAAGTGGCCGAGACGTAGACCTTGGTCACGGCGGCTCCTAGGGGCGGCGTGAGCGGCACGTAACGCAACCGTACCAATAGGACGCAACAACATCGTTTTCGCAGGTGGAAGCCGGTGTCCGTCCCCGCTGGGACGGGTGCGGGACGACGCCGGCGAATTGCCGTCGGCCGATCACCGTGCCCGCCGCGAACATCGGTTACGGTGACGCTGTCACGGCGACCCGGCTCCGGCCGCCCGGTCACGGTGCCCACGAGGTTGCGGAGGAGCGCATGCTGACGCTGGGCGAGGTCCACACCGGACTTCTGCAGAACTCCAGCTCGCTCTCGCTGGAGAACACCGCCCAACTCCTCGACCTCCTGGTCGGCCAGCGGGTCCGCCGGTCCGAGCGTCCGATCGCGTACGCGGTCTCACCGGACCAGCTCACCGGGGTCGACTGCCGGCTGCCGACCCGCTCCGGCAGCCGTATCCGGGGCGTGGGGACGGTGGTGTCACACGCGGCGATGACCGGGGGGCACGTGTTGCAGGGCTCCACCTACACCCGGCTGGACCGGGCCGCCAGCAACCGCCGGCTGATCTGGTCGCACTACCTGTCCCGGCCCGGTTGGGTGGAGACGATCGGCAAGGTCGACCTCCGGGACGTGGCCCGGGGCTTCCTCGGGCCCACCCACCAGCCGCAGACGCTGAACCTCGGTGCGATCAGCGCCCGGCTGATCGACGCGGTGCAGCGGTCGCCCCGGCTGGACCGCCGCCCGCCGTTCCGGACCAAGCGCACCCGGCTGCGCTGGGCGGTGCTGCCGGCCGCCGATCCGGGAACCGAGGCGCACGGGAAGTTCCGGATCGAGTCGGACACGCTGCGCACCCTGGAGTTGACCGCGCCGCAGGAGACCGTACCGGCGCTGGTGGAGTTCTGCGAGGACCTCGCCCTGCACGACTGGTTGCTCACCACGCTGCTGTCGCTGATCGAGTTCAGCCTCACCGGGCCGGGCACCCGGACGCAGAAGATCGACCGGCTCCGTCCGGCAATAGACTGCCTGCTGCACCTCTGGATGCCGGCCGCCCGGCTCGACGAGTCGGTGCTGCCGGTCTGGCGGGACCTCGAACACCGGCCCGGGTTCACCCGGCAGTGGCAGACCTCGGTGACCCGGATCCGCGACCAGGTCACGCTCAGCACCATCGCGTTGCTGGAAGCGCCGTCCCGCTGACCGCCGCCCGCCCCGTCGTCCGCGCGCGGTCAGTCGACCCCGGGCGGCCGGGCGGAGAGCTCCCGCCAGCTGTCCGGCCCGGCCAGCAGGGTCCGGACCACGTCGTACGCCGCGTCCTCGCTGTCGAACTCGTAGAACCGGGAGATCCCCTCGGCCCCGCCCGCCCGCTGTTCCACGTGCCACTGGTCGGCATCCGCCCGTAGATAGACATCGCGCCGTGCCAGGCGCCCCCACTTGCCGTTCCACCAGTGCTTTCGCTGTTCCATGCCGGGACCTTATCGAACGTACGTTCGAGAAGATCGCCGGGTCTCGGGCCGTTACCCGGGCAGGTGACGCTCGGGGTTCAGGGGTGGCGTTGCGCCGGCGGGTACTGCTGGCCGAAGTGCTCGTCCGGCCCCTCGGGCTGCCGGTTCGGTGCCCGGCCGGCGGCAACCAGCGCGTCCCGGATCTCGGTGAGCAGCTTGATCTCCTCGCTCGGCGCGGCCGGCGCCGGCTCCTCGCCCCGCCGGCGCCGCTCGGCGAGCTTGTTCAGCGGAAGGACCACCAGGAAGTAGAGCACGGCGGCGGTCATCAGGAAGGTGATGGTGGCGTTGACGAAGGCGGCCCAGTCGGCCACGGCCCCGTTCGGCAGCGTCCAGGTGCCCGCCGCGAGGTCCTTCTCGCCGCCGAACATGGTGATCAGCGGCTTCAGGAACGAGTTGGTGAACTGGGTGACCAGGCCGGTGAAGGCCGCGCCGATGACCACGCCGACGGCGAGGTCGACGACGTGGCCCCGCATGATGAAGTCTTTGAAGCCCTTGAGCATTGGCGTCTCCAGGTTGCCGGATCCGTGTCGGTCGACAACCTAGTGCCTGGCGCGTGGCGGACGAAAAGCGGCAGGGTGCCCGGTGGCGGATCGGCCGGGCCGGGCCGCCGGTCGGTGGCGGCCTGCCCTGCCGCCGGTCGGTGGTGGGCCGGATCCGTCAGTCGGTGACGGTGCGGCCGCCGGCCACCGCCTCGTCCACCGTGGCGTGCGTCTGGAGCACCTCCACCAGACCGCTGACCTCCAGGATGCGCAGCACCCCCCGGCGCGGCGCCGCCAGCCGGACGATGCCGCCGGCCTCGTCGGCGCTGTTGCGGGCACGGACGAAGACGGAGAGCCCGGTGGAGTCGCAGAACGTGAGATCGGCCAGGTCGAAGACCAGTCGGTGGTGTCCCTTCTCCAGCAGGTCCGTGATCTGGTCCTGCAGTTGCGGCGCGGTGGCCATGTCGAGTTCGCCCGCGACCGACACGACGACGACGTCGGCCCGTTCCTCGGTGTGCACCGTCAGGGACATTCGCGACCTCCTGGGATATCGGTCGAACCGTACTTTACATCCGGGCCGGTACGCATGACGGGCGGCGGAACTCGGCCCTCGGCCGGCGGTGCCCCGGCGCCGGTGGACCTGATCCGCCCTGCGCGAACAGGGGTTACCGAAGGCCGTCCCACCGGGCACCATCGCCGGATGCGAACCCTCATCCTCGGCGGCACCGTGTTCCTCGGCCGGGCCGTCGCCCGGCAGGCCCTCACCGCCGGCCACGATGTCACCTGCGCCGCCCGGGGCTCGTCCGGGGACCCGGTGGACGGCGTCCGCTTCGTCCGGGTGGACCGCACCGACCCGGCCGGCCTGGCCGGGCTCACCGGCGAGTTCGACCTGGTCGTCGACGTGACCCGGCACCCCGACCAGGTCCGGCACGCGGCCGCCGCGCTCGCCGGTCGAGTGGGACACTTCACCTTCGTCTCGACCGTCTCGGTGTACGCGGACACCACCACGGTCGGCCAGCGGGTCGACACCGCGCCGGTACTGGCCCCCGCGCCGCCGGACGCGGAGGACCCGGCGCTCTCCGCGGAGTCGTACGGCGCCTGCAAGGTGAGCTGTGAGCAGCTCGTGACGGAGGCGTTCGGTGCCGACCGGGTCTTCGTCTGCCGGGCCGGCCTGATCGTCGGCCCGGAGGATCCGAGCGGGCGCTTCGAGTACTGGGTCCGGCGGGCGGCCCGGGGTGGCGAGGTCCTCGCGCCCGGCTCACCGGACGACGCGGTGCAGTTGGTGGACGTACGCGATCTGGCCGCCTGGATCGTCGCCGCCGGTGAGCGCGGACTTATCGGGACGTACGACGGCGCCGGTGCGCCGATGACCCGGGCCCGATTCCTGGCCGACGTACTCCCCGACGGCGCCGCCCTGAGCTGGGTGACCCAGGAGTTCCTGGCGGAGCGGGGGGTTCAGCCCTGGGCCGGCCCCCGGTCGTTGCCGCTGTGGTTGCCGGTGCCCGAGTACGCCGGCATCCTGAGCCGGGATGTGACCCCGAGCCTGGCGGCCGGGCTGCGGACCCGGCCGCTTGCCGAGACGGCCCGGGACACCGCGGGCTGGTTGGCGACGGCCGGCCCGGAGGCGGGCCAGCGGATCGGGCTCACCGAGGTCGAGGAGGCCGAACTTCTCGCCGCCTGGCACGCCCGCTGACCGCCGCCCGTCCGGTTCTGCCGTCCCCTCCGGTTCTGCCGTCCCGTCGGTCCGGTCGGCCCGGCTATCCGGTGCGGACCTGGATTCCGGGCGAGGTCGCGGAGGCGCGTAGCCGGAGCCGGACGATCCGGGTGTCGGGCGGGATGTCGTAGACGACCGCGCCGGTGACCCGGTTGCCGGGGTTGATCTCGTCGAGGAAGCCGAGCTGGTCGGCGTTGGCCAGCAGTCCGGCCGAGCTGTCCACCCCGAACCGCTGTCCCGCCGGCCCGTACGCGATCTGGAGGCCGTCCTGGAACGTCACCGGTCGGCGGCCCAGGTTCCGTACCGCCAGGTCGACCAGGCAGAACTGCCCGACCGCGAGTTGGCTGACCAGGGGGTCGCCGACCTCGGTGACACCGCAGCGCACCCGCTGCACCTGGAACTCGAGGTCGCCGTCCCGGGCCGGCTGGTTGAGGCCGACGACTCGGGGAGCCCGGTCGCGCAGCCCGTTGTAGAAGCCCGGTCCCCAGACCAGCGCGACCACGGCGGCGGCCACGCAGCAGCAGGAGAGGACCGCTGCGACGAGGCCGAGTACGAACCACCACCGCCGGTCGGTCGGCCGTACGAACTCGGGAACCTTGACGGTGCCGCCGGGCGGTGCGTGTCCCGCCTCCGGTCCTGCCCCGCCCTCCGGGCCGGTCGGTCCAGAGGCCCAGGTCGGCGGCGGAGGCGCTGGCGGCGGGTAACCGCCCAGCGGCGGCGTGCTGACCCGGGTCTGCGGCGTGGACCAGTCCGGCGGGGAGGGCGGGCCCGCGCCGGGCGCGATCGTGTCCGGAAAGCGGCCGGTCAGCGGTATCGGATCCGGGACCTCGTCGATGTTCGGTCCGGCCGCCGGATCCGGGCTCGGCTCCCGGCTCGGCCCCTCCGGCGGCGGTGGATCGATCGCCCAGTCCCACGCCTGGGGGACCGGCTCGACCGGCCGATCCCCGCCCGTCGGCGGCTCACCGGCATCGCCCGTCGGCGGCTCGCCGGAACCGTCCACTGGCGGCTCGCCGGAACCGCCGCCGGGCCGGTACGGCTGCCCGCCGGTCTGGTCGGGGCTGGTCATCGTGATCCTCGTATCATCCGTGTTCTCTGGCCAAATAGTAGGCTTTAGTCGCATTCATCCCGGTCAGGATCGCCATCTTCGTACCCGGCGGCCGGCGGGAGCGGCCGGCCGAACCGCTCCGGACCGGCTGCTGAGCCGGGGTGGCAGGATGATCGGGTGGATCTCCTTACCGTCGATGACGTACGGGCCGCGGCAGGTCACCTCTTCGGGTTGGTGCTGCGTACGCCGCTGCTGCCCTGCCGTTGGGACGACCAGCTCTGGCTGAAGCCGGAGAGCCTGCAACCGGTCGGCTCGTTCAAGCTGCGCGGCGCGACGCACGCGGTGGCCCGGCTCGACGCCGGCCAGCGGGCCCGGGGCGTGGTCACGCACTCCTCCGGCAACCACGGACAGGCGCTCGCCTACGCCGCCCGGGCCCGGCGCGTGCCGTGCACGGTGGTGATCCCCGAGGGCGCTCCGGCGACAAAGATCGACCAGGTGCGCGCCCTGGGCGCCGAGGTACGCGTGGTCGACCCGGCCGACCGGCTACCGGTCGCCGAGGCGATCGCCGTCGAGCAGGGCCGGACCCTGGTCCCGCCCTTCGACGACCGGCGGGTCATCGCCGGTCAGGGCACCATCGGGCTGGAGGTGCTGACGGACATGCCGGACCTGGACGTGGTGCTGGTGCCGGTCGGCGGGGGCGGGCTCGCCTCCGGGGTCGCCACGGCGGTCAAGGCGTTGCGCCCGGAGACCCGGGTCATCGGGGTCGAACCGGAACTCGCCGCCGACGCCGCCGAGTCGTTGCGCGGCGGGGAGCTGCGGCAGTGGGAACCGGCCCGCACCTACCGCACCAGCGCGGACGGGCTGCGGACCAACCTCTCCGCGCTGACCTTCGCACACCTGCGCGCCCGGTTGGACGGCATCGTGACGGTCAGCGAGGAGGAGATCGCCGCCGCGACGACCCGGCTGGTCCGGGCCGCCCGGCTGGTGGTGGAGCCGAGCGGTGCGGTGGCCACCGCCGCCCGGATGTTCCACGCCGCCGAGCTGCCCGCTGGGCGTACGGTGGCGGTGGTGAGCGGCGGCAACGTCGACCCGGCGGTACTGGCGGCCGCCGCCGGCCGTCCCGACGCGGGCTGACGGCGCGCCAGATGCCGGCGGCGAACGCGATCAGCGCCAACCGGCAGCCGGTTGACGGCGTGACGAGCCGGCCCGACCGGGCCGACCAGCGGTGTTACCTACCCGGCACCGCCGCCCGGAGCCGGTCCGGCCGGCGCCGTCCAGATCGCCGACCTGGTGTTGCTGCCTCGGGGTGGAGTGCGGGCGGGCGTTCCTCCGTGAGCTGCCCGCGCGCTGACTGCGACGGGGACCACCGAGTGCGCATGTACGGCCGGAGTTTCCGATCGTACGGCGATCCTTAGCCAGCCAGGGATTCAATCGGCTGGCCCGTGACTGCGGCGATGAGGTCGAAGTCCTTGTCGACGGCGAGGACGGTCAGCCCGGTCTTCTCAGCGGTCGCCGCGATCAGCAGGTCGGGAATTGACGGGGCGCGGTGCTGACCACGGTCGGCGAGCAGCATCTGGACCTCCAGGGCCCGGTCCTCGATAGCAGGTGTGAGGTGTTCGACCGGCATCAGGGACAGCGGTGGGGCGGCGAACTGTCGACGTCCCGTTTCTCCGGAACGCACTGAGTAGCCGAGTTCGAGTCGCGTGATTGAGGAGAGCCGGACGAGTCCGCGGCTGATGCGTGCGCTCCACTCGTCGCGGTTCGCCGTCTGGCCGAGCTGGAGCCGAATGTACGCGGACTTGTCGATCAGCCAGCTCGTCACCGCCACGCGGCCTCCATCACCGCGGGATCGGCCAGGTCCGCGAAAGCCTCCGCGGACCGTTGCCAGTCTTCAACGGTGACCGTCCGTTCGCCGGCAGGGCTGATGTTCTCCTCGAACTTCCGGCGCAGGTACTCGTTGCGGGACAGCCCGAGGTTGGCGGCCGCAGCGTCGATGCGGTCGACGGCTTCTTGGCTGAGGTCACGGATGAGGATGTTGGGCATGTGCACCTCCGATCCAGGATCGGACGATGATATCACGATATCACGCGCCGACCGGATCGACCCAGATATGCCAGGTCCATCCTATCGAGCAGGGCTCCGGCAAGGTGGCGATACAGCGGCCGAGGAGTGACGACCGGCCCCGCACCGAGCCCGGTGCGGGGCCGGTCGTCGCGGCGGGTCGGCGTACCGCCGCGCGTCTGGTTCCTCAGGCGCGTCGCCACTTCTGGTTGGCGCCGCCGGTGCACTCCCAGAGCTGGAGCTTGGCGCCGTTGGCGGTGCTCCAGTCGCGTACGTCGACGCACTTGTTCGCCTGCGGGTTCACCAGGTCACCGGCCGAACTCAGCACGAACTGCTGGGCCGGATTCCCGTTGCAGCCGACGATCTGGATGTTGGCGCCGTTCGCCGTCGAGCCGTTCGCCACGTCCATGCACTTGCCCATCGCCCGGACCGTCCCGCCGGTGAACGTCCAGCGCTGCGCGACGGTGCCGTTGCAGTCCCAGATCTGCAACTGGGTGCCGTCGGCCGGGTTGGCGCCGGGGATGTCGATGCACTTGTCGGCGAGCCCGACGATCTGGCTGCCGGTGCCGGGATTGCCGCCGCCGGTGTTCCAGGCCCAGACCCGGACGTAGTCGACCAGCATCTGCTGCGGGAAGGTGGTGCTGGCGTCGGGGTAGCCCGGCCAGTGGCCGCCGACCGCCACGTTCATGATCATGAAGAACGGGTGGTCGTAGACCCAGCGGTTACCGTTCAGGTCGGCCGGGGTCTTGCGGCCGTACTGGATGCCGTCGACGTACCAGGTGATCGAGTCCGGCGCCCAGTCCACCGTGAAGGTGTGGAAGGCGTCGGCGAACGCCTGGCCGCCGGGGAGCGTGTAGCGGGAGCTGATCGCGCTGCCGCCGGCGTAGCCGGGGCCGTGCAGCGTGCCGTACACGTTGCCGGGCTCGCGCCCGATGTTCTCCATGATGTCGATCTCACCCTGGTCCGGCCAGGGCATGCCGCCGAGCATCCAGAACGCCGGCCAGATGCCCTGGCCGCGCGGCAGCTTCATCCGGGCCTCGAACCGGCCGTACGTCTGGGTGAAGCGGTCCGCGGTGAGCAGCCGCGCCGAGGTGTACTGGCAGCGGCCGTAGTGGCACTGGTAGTTCGCCGGATTCTCCCGGCGGGCGGTGATCACCAGGTTGCCGTTGCCGTCGTGCGCGGCGTTGCTGGTGCTGTTGGTGTAGTACTGCTGCTCGTTGTTGCCCCAGCCGCCACCGCCGATGTCGTACTTCCACTTGTTGCCGTCGGGCGGGGTGCCGGCTGCGGCGTTGAACTCGTCGCTCCAGGTGAGCGCGCCCGGCTCCGCGACGGCCGGGCTGGGCGGGGTGACCACCAGCGTCGCGGCGAGCAGGGCCAGGACGAGGGTGGCTCGGCGTGTACGCATGTCAATGTTTCTACGCCAGAGAGCGCTTTCTTGCAAGGTTGTTAACTAAATCGGGAGTGATTGGCAGACTCCGCGCTACCGGCCGGCGACGCCCAGCCGGTCGAGGATCCAGGCCGCGACGAACGCCTCCTCCCGCCAGGAGTCGTAGCGCCCGCTCGGGCCGCCGTGCCCGGCACCCATCTCCGTCTTGAGCAGGTACGACCCCTGTGGCGCGACGGCCCGGAGCCGGGCGATCCACTTCGCCGGCTCGTGGTAGAGCACCCGGGTGTCGTTCAGGCTGGTGACGGCGAGGATCGGCGGGTAGTCCTGCGCGGTGACGTTCTCGTACGGCGAGTACGACCTCATGTACGCGTACACCTCGGGGTCGGCCAGCGGGTTGCCCCACTCCTCCCACTCGGTGACGGTCAGCGGCAGCGACGGGTCGAGGATCGAGGTGAGCGGGTCGACGAACGGCACCTGCGCGACGATCCCGGCGAAGGCGTCGGGGGCGATGTTGGCCACCGCGCCCATCAGCAGCCCGCCGGCCGAGCCGCCCCGGGCGACCAGCCGGTCCGCCGAGGTCCAACCGGCCTTGACCAGGTGCCGGGCGCTGGCCACGAAGTCGGTGAAGGTGTTCTTCTTGGCCAGCAGTTTGCCGGTCTCGTACCAGCGACGACCCAGCTCGCCGCCGCCACGCACGTGCGCGATGGCGAAGACGACGCCCCGGTCCAGCAGGGAGAGCCGGGGGATGGAGAACCAGGGGTCCATGCTGGCCTCGTAGGAGCCGTAGCCGTAGAGGACGCACGGTGCCGAGCCGTCCCGGGGCGTGCCGACCCGGCAGACCAGCGAGATCGGCACCCGGGTCCCGTCGTCGGCGAGCGCCCAGTCCCGGTGCTGCTCGTAGTCGGCCGGGTCGAAGTCGCCGAGCACCGGCTTCCGCTTGCGCAGCACCATCTCCCTGGTGACCAGGTCGTAGTCGTAGACCGAGTCGGGAGTGGTCAGCGAGGCGTAGTGCAGCCGGACGGTGGTGGTCTGGTACTCGGGGTTGCTGTCCAGCCCGACGTTGTAGAGCGGCTCCGGGAAGTCGATGTCGTACGACTCGGTGCTGCCCACCGGCAGCACCCGGATCCCGGTCAGCCCGGCCGTGCGCAGCGACACCACGATGTGGTTGGCGAAGGCGTCGACCGCCTCCAGCCGGGTGCCCGGTTCGTGTTCGATCATCGGCACCCAGTCCCCGGGCGCGTCCGCCGAGGTGTACGCCAGCGCGAAGTCCTCCGCGCCGTCGTTGTGCAGGATCAGAAAACGCCCCTGGCCGGCGGAGCCGGCGCGGTGACCGTGGTGCTCGATCGAGTATTCGACACCCTGCCGGCGGGGCGCGATCACCGCCGGCTCGCCGGTCGGGTTGCCGGCCGGGATGACCCGTACCTCGCTGGTGATCTTGCTGTGCGAGTCGATGACGATGAAGTTCTCCGAGCGGGTCAGCCCGACACCGACCCAGAACCGCTCGTCGTCCTCCTGGTAGACGATCTCGTCGGCGTCCGCCGCCGTGCCGACGGTGTGCCGCCACACCCGGTAGGGCCGCCAGACCTCGTCCACGGTCAGATAGAACAGTGTGGAGCCGTCGGCCGACCAGGCGCTGCCGTAGAACGTGTTCGGCACCTCGTCGGCGAGCACCTCACCGGTGGCCAGGTCCTTGACCCGCAGGGTGAACCGCTCGTCGCCGGCGAAGTCGGTGGAGTAGGCGAGCCAGCGCCCGTCCGGGCTGATGTCGAAGGTGCCGAGCGCGAAGAAGTCGTGCCCCCGCGCCAGCGCGTTGCCGTCGAGCAGGATCTCCTCGCCGGGCAGCGGTGCGCCGTCGGACGGCATCGGCGGTGCCGTCTCGCCGTCCCGGACCGCCCGGCGGCAGTGGATGCCGTACTGCTCGCCTTCGACCGTCCGGGTGTAGTACCAGTGGCCGTTCTTGCGGGTCGGTACCGATAGATCGGTTTCTTTGGTCCGCCGCTTCGTCTCGTTGAACAGCGCCTCCCGCAACAGACCGAGTCGGGCTGTGGTCCGCTCGGTGTGGGCGTTCTCCGCGGTGAGGTAACCGATCGTGTCCGGGTCGTCCCTGTCGGCGAGCCAGGCGTACTCGTCGATCACCGTGTCGCCGTGGTGGGTGCGCTCGGTCGGCAGCCGCTTGGCGACGGGGGCGGTCGTCTCAGAGGTCACCCGGTCACGTTACCCGGCAGCACCTGCCGGAGGGCGGCCCGGTGCGACCCGGCGTTGCCGAAAATTAGCACATGTGTACGATGACAAAGGTGGGGGAGATCTCAATAGAACGCAGGGGCGCTGACATCGCGCGGCGACTGGCCGACATCTGCGGTGCCCACTTCGCGCGGCCGGCGGGGGCGGCCGACGGAGTGGCCGGCGCGGCGGCCCGCTGGGTCGCGGCCCCGGGCAATCCGGAGGCGGTGACCGAGGTGGTCCGGCTGGCCGCCGCGCACGACCTCTCGGTGGTCGCCCGGGGTGCCGGCACCAAACTGGACTGGGGCATGCCTCCGTCGCAGGTCGACATCGTGCTGGATACCGGGCGGCTCGCCGGGGTCTGGCAGCAGCCGGAGGACGAACTGGTGGCCGAGATCGGGGCCGGCACACCGCTCCGGGCCGCCGAGGCGATCCTGGAGCGGACCGGGCGTCGGCTGCCGATCGACGTGCCCTCGGTCGGCGCCACCGTCGGTGGCGTGGTCGCGACCGACGAGAGCGGCCCGCTCCGGCACCTGCACGGCCGGCCCTGCGACCAGCTCGTCGGGGTGAGCTACGTCGACGCCTTCGGGGTGCTCGCGCACGCCCGGGCCGGGTCGTCCGGCCGTCCCGGTGAGCGGGCCGTGCCGGCGGATCCGGACGTCACCCGGCTGCTCTGCGGGTCGCAGGGCGCGCTCGGCGTGCTGGTCTCGGCGACCCTGCGGGTGCAGCCGATCCCGGCGAGCCGGGCGTGGGTGCTCCGGTCGGTCTGGACCCCGCTGGAGGTGCACGACCTGGTCCGGGCCGTCCTCGGCGCGGACCTGCGGCCGACCGCGATCGAGGTGGACCTGCCCGGCGGTCGGGCACCGGCGGCCGGCCGGGCCGTCCGGAGCCTCGGCTCCGCCGGGCACCTTCCGCCGGACGGGCCGGGTGTCACGGGGGCACCCGGTCCGCGAGGCTGGTTCGAGACTCCCGGCCGGTCCGGCGTGCCCGGCCGTCCCTCCGGCGCCGGCGGGTCCGGCACGGGCTGGTCCGGTGAGCGGGGCCGGGCCGGGCCCGGTCGCGGCACCGGGGGGCGCGGCGGGAGCGGTGAGCCCGGCGCCGGCACCCTCGGCGTGCTGATCGAGGGCGGACCGGCGGAGGTGGCCGAGCGGACGGCCCGGTTGACCACGCTGCTCGGCGGTGACGCCCGGGCGGTCGGCACGGCGCCTGGCTGGTGGCGCCGCTACCCGTTCCGGCCCGACCAGGTGGCGCTGCGCATCGAGGTGCCGATCGGCGACCTGCACGCCGCCGTCTACGCGCTGCGGGACGCCGCCGGGGCACCCGTGCCGGTTCGCGGCTCGGCCGGGCTCGGTGTCGTGCACGCCGCGCTGCCGGCCGACTCGGCACCGGAGCGGGTCGGCGCCATCCTGGACGGCGTACGTGCGGTGCTACGGGCCCGCTCCGGCCGCTGCGTGGTGGTCGCCGCTCCGGCCCGGATCCGCGAGGCGGTGGACCTCTGGGGCGAACTGCCCGACCTGCCGATGCTGCGCCGGGTCAAGGAGCGGTTCGATCCGGCCCGACGACTCGCCCCCGGACGCTACCCGGGCGGCATCTGACCCCTGGGCGGGGGTGCGCCCGGCCCGGTCGGTGGGTACCGACCGGGCCGGGCCTGGGCTCAGCAGTTCGGCACCCCGGGCAACTGTGCGGCGGGATGGTCGATGTAGATGTTGGTGATGAAGCCGTTCTGGTCCCGCAACCGGGACCACCAGTTGTTGGTGTAGCCCTCGGCGACCACCGTGTCGCCCTGCTTCTGGCAGAGCACGTAGACCAGCGTGGGGCCGGCCAGGGCGGTCACCGTGGGCGCGCTGAGCCGGGCGTCGGCGCGTACCCGTACTCCGCTGCCCCAGGTCCAGAAGGCGGCGCCGCCGCCACAGCCGTTGTCACTGGTCAGGTGCCGTTGGTGGTACGAACCGGGATAGGGTGCCAGCGATCCGCCGTTGATCACGATGGTCTGCCCGACCCCGTTGTAGAGCTGCTCGTAGTGGATGTGCGCCCCGGTCGAGTTACCGGTGCTGCCGGTGGTGCCGATCTGCTGGCCCTGGCCGACGGTGGCGCCGTCGGGCACCGAGAACGCGGCGAGGTGGAAGTAGTACGTCGTCCAGCCGCCACCATGGTTGATCACGATGTAGTTGCCGGCGCCGCCCGCCTGGTAGTAGCGCCGGGCGGTGCCGGCCGCGGAGGCGAGCACCGGGGTGCCGGCGGTGGCGCCGCCGTCGGAGCGGACGAAGTCGAGCGCGAGGCGTACCTCGGCGCTGTGGTGGCTGTAGGTCCAGCGCTGTCCACAGGGGAACGGCGCCTTGAAGACCGGGGCGGCGTGCGCCGGGGTGGCCGCCACCAGCGTCGCGGCGAGCGTGGTGCAGACGGTTGCCGTGAGGGCGAGAAGTAACCGGATCGATCGCAAGGGTTCCGTCCTTCCCTGGGCGGGGGTTAGGGAACGGCCGGCCTTCGCGTACGCAAGGGAATGCTATCCACGCACTCGACGCATGTAAATACTTAACTTAACGAATGTTCAGTCGTGAAGGTTTTCTCCAAGCACTCTGGTGCGGGGCGGGTGTGGTCAGCCGGTCGCGTCGTTGCGCAGCACCAGGATGGCGATGTCGTCCCGGGGCGACTCGACCGAGAAGTTGATCGCCGCGGCGCGCAACCGGGCGGCCAGCACCTCCGCCGAGTAACCGGCCAGCGGCGCCGCCGCGTCCCGCAACCGCTCGACGCCGAAGAGTTCCCGGCCGCGCCGCCGTTCGGTCACCCCGTCGGTGTAGAAGACCAGTGCGTCACCGGGGCCGAGCCGCACCTCCGTGACCGGCGAGGTGATCGAGTCGAGCAGGCCGAGCGCGGTACCTCCGGAACCCACGAACGACGTCCGCCCGTCGGCTCGGACCAGCACCGGCCGGTCGTGGCCGGCCAGATAGAGCGAGACGGTGAGCCGGCCGGTCGGGTCCCGGTCCACGGCGGCCAGCGCCAGCGTGCAGTACCGGCCGCCACCCCGTTCCACCAGCGTGCCGTTGAGTCGGGCCAGCGCCTCCGGCAGGGGCTTGCCGTCGCCGACCAGGACCCGGATCACGTCCCGGACCAGGCCGGTCACCGTCGCCGCCTGAACGCCCTTGCCGGAGACGTCCCCGACCACCACCAGCCAGCGATCCTCGGCCAGCGGTACGACGTCGTAGAAGTCACCGCCGACCTCCGCCGCGTCCCCGGTCGGCACGTACTCGGCGGCGAACCCGATGCCGTCCACCACCGGCAGCACCGGCGGCAGCAGCGACTGCTGGAGGGTGTGTGCCACCTTCCGCCGCTCGTCGTGGATCCGGGCGTTCTCGATGGCCAGCCCCGCCCGCCGGGCCACGTCCTCCAGTACGGCGATCTCGTCCGGATCGTGCCGGTGCCGCTGGTGTCGGCCGACCGCGAGGGTGCCGAGCCGCTGCCCCCGGGCGACCAGCGGGATGGCGAAGCCGTCCATCGGGGCGCCGATCGGCACCTGTCCCTGGCTGCGGGACGCCTCGCGCAGCCGGGACTGCACCGACTCCGGGCCCTCCTCGGAGAGCATCTTGTGCAGCTGTGGCAGCACCGCCTCGTCGGCGTGGGTGGCCGAGGCCAGTTTCAACCGTCCCCACTCGTCGGTGACGTGCACCGCGCACCACTGCCCCAGCCGGGGCACCACGAGCTGCGGAATCAGCGCCATCGTCAGCTCGACGTCGAGCGACTGGGCGAGCAGTTCGCTCGCCTCGGCGAGGAAGGTCAGCCAGGTCTGCCGGCGCACGTCGGCCCGACGCAGCCGGTCGTTCTCCAGGTGCAGGGAGAGCCGCTCGGCGACCAGCGCGGCGAGTGGGCGGGCGTACCCGGAGGGGGCCGCGTCGAGCTCCAGCTCCCCGGCGTACGGCCGATGCACGGTCAACGGCACCCGGATCAGCTCGTCGCCGGCGCGGGGCTGCCGGCCGTACCGGGCCAGCAGTTGCCAGCCCGCGCCGTCGCCCCGGTCCAGACGTACCGCCCCGCCGGCCGCGCCGACCATGTCGCCGAGCCGGACCAGCAGGTCGGCGGCGAAGTTGGGCAGCGGGTCGTCGGCGTACGGGTCCGGGACGGTCTGCATCAACGCGCTCATCGCCCCGGCGCTCGGCGCGGACGGGCCGGGTGGGCCGGTGATGCCGCTGATGGCGCCGGTGACGCCGCTGATGGCGACGGCCTGCGCCGCCTCCAGCGGGTACTGCACCGGGCCGGCCCGGCCCTTGCGGTCGAGCCGGAACCAGACACCCTTGCCGGTGGCCTGGTGTGTGGTGCCCCACCGGCTGGCGAAGTGGTCGACCAGGAGCAGTCCGCGGCCCCGCTCGGACACCTGCGAGATGTCCGTCAGGTCGTTTCTGGGCCGGGCCGTCACGTCCTCGATCGGTCCGGCCGCGAAGTCGGAGACCGTCACCGTCAGGCCCGAGGCGTCCGCCACGACCTCGATGTCCAGTTCGGTGCGGGCGTGTTCCACCGCGTTGGTGGAGAGTTCGGTGGTGAGCAGCAGCGCCTCGTTGAGCAGTTCCTCAAGGCCGGCCTCGTCCAGCACCGACCGGACCAGGGCGCGGGCAGCCGCCGGGGTACGCCGGTCGGCGGGTAGCCGAACCCGGCGCAGCTGATCGCCCGTGCCCCCGGTGGACGCTCCGCCGGTGCCCGTGCCGCCCGCCTCCGCTGACACCCTTCGTATCCTCCGCCGATCCGAGATCCAGGCCACCCTATCCGGGCCGGCCACGCCCGTGCCCGGTCGCGGCTCAGGGCGGTCCGAGCGGGGCCGCGCTAGGCTGGGCCCTGCCCAAGTTGACCGTTCTGCCCGCTTTACCTCGTGGCCTGTCCCACCGGCGGCCGCTGGTGTGCGTCGAGGGTGGCATCGGATGGACGAAAGGCACAATGATGGGTGTGGCCGCCGCCCGAGCGGAACCATCCGGACCGGCGGAGCGGATTCGCCGACCACCTGGCGGCGCGGGCCGGCCGGGCTGGCCCACCTCCTTCGAAACCTGAGCGAGGAACGATGACCACGGCGAAACAGATCTCTGCCGAGGAGCGGTCCGCCGCCGAGGACGCGGTGCTGCTCAGCGAGCTCGTCGACGCGCTGCGGCGGGTCCGTCGCGGCGATCTGAAGGCCCGGCTACCGCGCCGGGCCGGTGTCGCGGGCGAGGTGGCGGACGCCTTCAACGAGGTGGTTTCGGTCCAGGAGCGGCAGCACCTCGACCTGCGCCGGATCAGCCGGACCGTCGGTCGGGACGGCCGGCTCACCGAGCGGCTGGACGAGGAGGGGCTGGACGGCTCCTGGGCCGAGGGACAGCGGGCGATCAACCAGCTCATCGACGATCTCGGCCGGCCGACCACCGAGATAGCCCGGGTCATCGCGGCGGTCGCCGACGGCGATCTCTCCCAGCACATGGCGCTGGAGATCGACGGCCGGCCGCTGCGCGGCGAGTACCTGCGGATCGGCCGCACGGTCAACACGATGGTCGACCAGCTCTCGTCCTTCTCCAACGAGGTGACCCGGGTGGCCCGGGAGGTCGGCACGGAGGGTGAGCTCGGCGGCCAGGCCGACGTACGCGGGGCCGCCGGCACCTGGAAGGACCTCACCGACTCGGTGAACACCATGGCGTCGAACCTGACGTACCAGGTGCGGTCGATCTCGCAGGTGACCACGGCGATGGCCCGGGGAGACCTGTCGCAGAAGATCACCGTCTCGGCCAAGGGCGAGGTCGCCGAGCTGGCGCACACCATCAACGGGCTGACCGACACACTGCGGCTCTTCGCCGAGCAGGTGACCCGGGTCGCCCGGGAGGTCGGCACCGAGGGCAAGCTCGGCGGCCAGGCGGACGTGCCGAACGTGGCCGGCACCTGGAAGGACCTCACCGACAGCGTCAACTCGATGGCGTCGAACCTGACCGCGCAGGTGCGGAACATCGCCCAGGTGTCGACGGCGGTGGCCCGGGGTGACCTCAGCCAGAAGATCACGGTGGCCGCGCAGGGCGAGATCCTGGAGCTGAAGGACACCGTCAACACGATGGTGGACCAGCTCTCGTCGTTCGCCGACGAGGTGACCCGGGTGGCCCGGGAGGTCGGCATCGAGGGCAAGCTCGGCGGCCAGGCCCAGGTACGCGGCGTCTCCGGCACCTGGCGGGCACTGACGGAGAACGTCAACCAGCTCGCCGGCAACCTCACCTCGCAGGTCCGGAACATCTCCCAGGTCTCCACCGCGGTGGCCAAGGGTGACCTGTCGCAGAAGATCACCGTTGCCGCGCAGGGCGAGATCCTGGAGCTGAAGTCGACGGTGAACACGATGGTGGACCAGCTCTCGTCGTTTGCCGACGAGGTGACCCGGGTGGCCCGGGAGGTGGGCACCGAGGGCAAGCTCGGCGGTCAGGCCGAGGTGAAGGGGGTCTCCGGCACCTGGCGCGATCTCACCGACAACGTGAACTCGATGGCGTCGAACCTGACCGCCCAGGTCCGGAACATCGCCTCGGTCACCACGGCGGTGGCCAAGGGTGACCTGTCGCAGAAGATCACCGTCGACGCCCGGGGCGAGATCCTGGAGTTGAAGTCGACGGTGAACACGATGGTGGACCAGCTCTCGTCGTTCGCCGACGAGGTGACCCGGGTGGCCCGGGAGGTGGGCACCGAGGGCAAGCTCGGCGGTCAGGCCCAGGTACGCGGCGTGGCCGGCACCTGGCGGGACCTGACCGACAACGTGAACTCGATGGCGTCGAACCTGACCGCGCAGGTGCGGAACATCGCCCAGGTGTCGACGGCGGTGGCCCGGGGTGACCTCAGCCAGAAGATCACCGTCGACGCGCAGGGCGAGATCCTGGAGCTCAAGCAGACGGTGAACACGATGGTCGACCAGCTCTCGTCCTTCGCCGACGAGGTGACCCGGGTGGCCCGGGAGGTCGGCACCGAGGGCAAGCTCGGCGGTCAGGCCCAGGTGAAGGGGGTCTCCGGCACCTGGCGGGACCTGACCGACAACGTGAACTCGATGGGCTCGAACCTGACCGCCCAGGTCCGGAACATCGCCTCGGTCACCACGGCGGTGGCCCGGGGCGACCTGTCGCAGAAGATCACCGTGGACGCGCAGGGCGAGATCCTGGAGCTGAAGGACACCGTCAACACGATGGTGGACCAGCTCTCCTCGTTCGCCCAGGAGCTGACCCGGGTCGGCCGGGAGGTCGGCGTCGAGGGCAAGCTCGGCGGTCAGGCCCAGGTGAAGGGGGTCTCCGGCACCTGGCGGGACATCACCGAGAACGTCAACCAGCTCGCCTCCACGCTGACCACCCAGCTCCGGGCGATCGCCCAGGTCTCCACGGCGGTCACCACCGGCGACCTGACCCAGCGGATCGCCGTACAGGCCCAGGGCGAGGTCGCCGAGCTGAAGGACAACATCAACCAGATGATCGTCACGCTCCGGGAGACCACCAAGAAGAACGCCGAGCAGGGCTGGCTCGACTCCAACCTGGCCCGGATCGGTGGCCTGCTCCAGGGGCAGCGCGACCTCGGCGAGGTCTGCCGCATGATCATGACCGAGGTGACGCCGCTGGTCGACGCGCAGCTCGGCGCGTTCTTCCTGGCCGACACCGACGAGGCGGTGATGCGGCTGCGACTCACCGCCTCGTACGGCTACGTGGCCCGGCACCACGACGTCACGTTCGGCCCCGGCGAGGGGCTGGTCGGGCAGGCCGCGCTCTCCCGGCGGACGATCCGGGTCGGTGCACCGCCGAACGGCAGCCTCACGGTCCGCTCCGGACTCGCCGCCACGCCCCCGGCCGACCTGGTGGTGCTGCCGGTGCTCTTCGAGGGCGAACTGCTCGGCGTCATCGAGTTCGCCGGCGTCTCGCCCTTCTCCGACCTGCACCTGGCGTTCCTGGAGCGGCTGGTGCTCACCATCGGCATCGCGGTGAACACCATTCAGGCCAACCGGCGTACCGAGGAACTGCTCTCGCAGTCCCAGCGGCTCGCCCACGAACTTCAGGAACAGTCCGCCGAACTCCAGCGCACCAACGCCGAGCTGGAGGACAAGGCGCAGCTGCTCTCCGAGCAGAAGGGAAACATCGAGACCAAGAACCGGGAGATCGAGCTGGCCCGGATCGGTCTGGAGGACAAGGCGCAGCAGTTGGCCCGGGCCTCGGCGTACAAGTCGGAGTTCCTGGCGAACATGAGCCACGAACTGCGTACGCCGCTCAACTCGTTGCTGCTGCTGGCCCGGCTGCTGGCGGACAACTCCGAGAACAACCTGACCGAGAAGCAGATCGAGTTCGCCCGGACCATCCACAGCGCCGGTTCCGACCTGCTCTCGCTGATCGACGACATCCTCGACCTGTCCAAGATCGAGGCGGGTCGGATGGACGTGGAGCCGACCGAGGTGCGGTTCTCCGAGATCCGCAGCTACGTCGAGCAGGCGTTCGCGCCACAGGCCGAGGAGCAGGGCCTGGACTTCCAGGTACGCATCTCCAAGGAGCTGCCGCCGATGCTGGTCACCGACGCCCAGCGGTTGCAGCAGATCCTCCGCAACCTGCTCTCCAACGCGGTCAAGTTCACCGACAACGGGGCGGTGACGTTGCGGATCGGGCCGGCGCCGGAGGGGGCGTTCTTCGACGTACCGGCGCTGGCGACCGCGCACCAGGTGGTGGCGTTCACCGTCATCGACACCGGCATCGGCATCTCGGACGACAAGCTCGGGCTGATCTTCGAGGCGTTCCAGCAGGCCGACGGGACCACCAGCCGGCGGTACGGCGGCACCGGGCTCGGGCTGTCGATCAGCCGGGACCTGGCCCGGCTGATCGGCGGCACCATCACGGTCTCGTCGGCACCGGGGCAGGGCTCGACCTTCACCCTCTTCGTGCCGGACGTACTGGCGCCGGACGCGGTGGTCGCCCCGGTGCCGGTACCGCCGATGCAGACGCCTCGGGGCGGGCTGCCCGCCATGCTGCGTACCCAGAGCGAGCCGGACCGGCCGATCACCCCGGCTGCCCGGCAGCTCGACGGCGCCACGGTGCTGATCATCGACGACGACGTCCGCAACGTCTTCGCCCTGACCAGCGCGTTGGAGCTGCACGGCATGACCGTGCTCTACTCGGACAACGGGGTGGACGGGGTACGCCTGCTCGCCGAGCATCCGGAGGTGGACATCGTCCTGATGGACGCGATGATGCCGGACCAGGACGGTTACGAGACCACCCGGGCGATCCGCCGCAACCACCGCTTCACCGACCTGCCGGTGGTGTTCCTGACCGCCAAGGCGATGCCGGGGGACCGCGAGTCGGCGCTCGGCGCCGGTGCGAGCGACTACATCACCAAGCCGGTGGACCTGGACGAGTTGATCGAGCTGATGGCCTCCTGGGTCACCGGCGGACGGGAGGTCGAGGGGTGAGCGCGGATGACACGGGCACGATCCGGGGCGAGGGGACGATCGAGTGAGCGAGCTGGCCAAAGCCCTGCTGGTCGACGACCGGCGGGAGAACCTGATGGCGCTCGAGGCGATCCTCCAGGGCCTGCCCGTCCAGTCGGTCGCGGTGGAGAGCGGCGAGGCGGCGCTGAAGCAGCTCCTGGTGGAGGACTTCGCGGTGATCCTGCTGGACGCCCAGATGCCGGAGATGGACGGTTTCGAGACGGCCAGCCACATCAAGCGGCGGGAGCGTACCCGGCACGTGCCGATCATCTTCCTCACCGCCGCTGACCGGGACGCCCAGCTCGCCCTGCGCGGGTACGCCGTCGGAGCGGTCGACTACCTGACCAAGCCGTTCGACCCGTGGGTCCTCCGGGCCAAGGTCTCGGTCTTCGTCGAACTGTGGGTGAAGTCGCGACAACTCGCCGCACAGTCCGAGCTGGTCCGGGAGCGGGACAACCAGTGGCGGACCATGACCGAGGCGGTGGACGTCGCGGTGGCGCTGCTCCGGTCGGACACCCCGGAGAGCCGGGACCGGGCCGTGGAGGTGTTGGAACAGGCGCGATGGGGTGCGGCGGCCTGACGTTCCGCAGTGGCCCGACGCTCTGTGTTGGTCCGACGTCCTGCGGTGTGGTCTGACCTCCGCCGGGTCAGCCGGTGGACTGCCCGTTCCGGATCATCAGGGCGGAGCGCAGGCCGGTGATGTCCAGCACCCGGAGCAGGAAGTCGCCGACGTTGGTCAACATCAGCAGGCTCTGCGAGTGGCTGGCCTTGCGGCTGAGGACGACCAGGGTGCCTAGGCCCTGCGAGTCGCAGAAGGTGACATCGGTCAGATCCAACACGATCCGGGACGGTGCATCGGCGAGCACCTCGTTGACGACGCTGGACAGCCTGGCGGCGGTGAGCATGTCGATCTCGCCGGCGAGGATGAGTGTCACCTCGTCGGTGCCGCGCCGCACGCCGATGGTCAGGTCCGCCCGGTTCACCCGATTAGCCTATCGCGACCTACCCCAACCGGCCTCTGCTGGCGCTTCGCCCCGCCGGCAGCGCACCGCACCGGGCGCGCCGGACGGCCCGCCCCGGGCGTGACGTGGGCGACGGCCCGAGGGGTGGGTGCCGGGCGCACAGACAGCGCTGACAGAATGGCGACACCGTGACTGAGACGTACCCCGCCGGCCCCGGTCGCTATCCGGCCGCGGCACCGGCCTCCCAGGCCCTGTTCGACCGCGCCCGCGCCCTCGTGCCGGGCGGGGTGAATTCTCCCGTGCGCGCGTTCCAGGCCGTCGGCGGCACGCCCCGGTTCATGGCCCGCGGTACCGGGCCGTGGCTCTTCGACGCGGACGGCCGACGCTACGTCGATCTCGTCTGCTCGTGGGGGCCGCTGATCCACGGCCACGCCCATCCCGAGGTGGTCGCCGCGGTGCAGGCCGCCGCCGCCAACGGGACCAGCTTCGGCGCCCCGACCGAGGCAGAGGTCGAGCTGGCCGCCGAGATCGTCGCGCGCACCCCGGTCGAGCAGGTCCGGCTGGTCAACTCGGGGACCGAGGCGACGATGTCGGCGATCCGGCTTGCCCGGGGCTTCACTGGACGGGGCCGGATCGTCAAGTTCGCCGGCTGCTACCACGGGCACGTCGACGCCCTGCTCGCCTCGGCCGGCTCGGGGGTCGCCACCCTCGGGCTGCCGGACTCGCCCGGGGTCACCGGCGCGGCGGCGAGCGAGACGGTCGTGCTGCCGTACAACCACGTGGCGGCGGTCGAGGCGGCCTTCGCCGCCCAGGGGTCCGAGATCGCCGCGATCATCACCGAGGCGGCGCCCGGCAACATGGGTGTGCTGGCGCCCCGGGACGGCTTCAACCAGGCGCTGGCCCGGATCGCCCACGCGCACGGCGCGCTGCTGATCCTCGACGAGGTGATGACCGGGTTCCGGGTCTCGGCGGGCGGCTGGGCCGGCCTCGAACCGGTCGACGCCGACCTCTACACCTTCGGCAAGGTGATGGGCGGCGGGCTGCCGGCGGCGGCGTTCGGCGGCCGGGCCGAGGTGATGGGAAGACTCGCCCCGGCCGGTCCGGTCTACCAGGCCGGCACGCTCTCCGGTAACCCGCTGGCCACCGCGGCCGGGCTGGCCTCGCTGCGGCTGGCCGACCGCGCGACGTACCAGCGGCTCGACGAGCTGGCCGGCACCGTCGGCAAGCTGGCGAGCGACGCGCTGGCCGCCGCCGGGGTGCCGCACCGGCTGTCGTACGCCGGGAACATGTTCTCGATCTTCTTCACCGGCGCGGACGTCCACGACTACGACACCGCCCGGACCCAGGACGTCGCGGCGTTCCGGGCGTTCTTCCACGCGATGCTGGCCGGCGGGGTCTACCTGCCGCCCAGCTCCTTCGAATCGTGGTTCGTCTCGACGGCGCTGGACGACGCCGCGCTGGGGCAGATCGCGGCGGCGTTGCCGGTCGCGGCGGAGGCTGCGGCGGCGGCCGGTCACGGGGGGTAGGGAACGTGGGCAGCACAACGGTCGTGCACGTACTCCGGCACGGTGAGGTGTACAACCCGGAGAAGATCCTCTACGGCCGGCTGCCCGGCTTCCGCCTCTCCGAGCTGGGCGTGCAGATGGCGAAGGCGGCCGCCCAGGCGCTCGCCGAGCGGGACATCACGCACGTGGTAGCGAGCCCGCTGGAGCGGGCCCAGCAGACGGCGGAGCCGATCGCGGCGCAGTTCGGGCTGCCGGTCGGGGTGGACGAGCGGCTGATCGAGAGCGCCAACTGGTTCGAGGGAAAGCGGGTCTCGCCCGGCGACGGCTCGTTCCGCGACCCGCGCAACTGGTGGGTGCTGCGCGACCCGGTCACGCCGTCCTGGGGCGAGGCGTACAGGCTGATCGCCGAGCGGATGTTCGCGGCCCTGCATGCGGCCCGGATCGCCGCCGAGGGGCGGGAGGCGGTCTGCGTCTCCCACCAGCTTCCGATCTGGACCCTGCGCCGGTACGTCGAGCACAAGCGGCTCTGGCACGACCCGCGCAGGCGGCAGTGCGGGTTGGCGAGCCTGACCTCGTTCCACTTCGACGGCGCCAAGATCGTGGGTATCGGCTACACCGAGCCGGCCGCGCACCTGGTCGCCATGTCGCCGACCGCGCGGACGGCCAAGGGGGCTTGACGTGAACCGCCCCCGGCGAGCCGCCGGCCTCGGCGCGCTGATCGCGGTCGCCGTGACGCTGGCCCTGGCTGGCTGCTCGGGCGGCGGCGGGGGCGGAAGTGACTGGAAGGGCGAATGCGCGACCACGGACGGCATCGTCGAGTGCGCGCCGGAGCACCGCCCGGCGGCTCCGGCGCTCGCCGGTGAACTGCTGGCCGGTGGGGCGTACGACCCGGCGCAGGGACGCGGCCGGGTGGTGGTGGTCAACTTCTGGGGTTCCTGGTGCGCGCCGTGCCGGGCCGAGGCCGACGACCTGGAAGCGACCTACCGGGCGACCAGGGACCGGGGGGTGCACTTCCTCGGCATCAACATCCAGGACGGGCGGGACAAGGCGAAGGCCTTCGAGGCCGCCTACCAGGTGAGCTATCCGAGCCTCTTCGACCCGCCGAGCCGGCTGGCGCTGGCCTTCGACATCCCGCCCAACTCGATCCCGGCCACCGTCGTCCTCGACCGCGAGAACCGGATCGCGGTGGTGATCCGGGCCGGGGTGACCCGGGACCGGCTGGAGCCGATCGTCGCCCGGGTCGCCGACGAGCAGCCACCGAGCGGGCCGAACTGATGGGCGGCCTGCGGATGGGCGGCCTGCGGACGGGCGAGGGCTCGACGCTGACGGGCGGGCTGGGCTGATGGGCAAGACCTTCGCCGAACTGGCCGTGAGCGGACCGGTGCTGCTGGCCTTCGGCGCGGCCGCGCTGGCCGGCCTGGTCAGCTTCCTCTCGCCGTGCGTGCTGCCGCTGGTGCCGGGCTACCTGTCGTACGTCACCGGGCTCGCCGGCAGCGACCTGGAGCAGCGCCGCGCCGGGACCGACGGCGCCACCGGCGAGCCGGCGGTCCCCGGCTCGCCGACGCCGGCGGACGAGCCGGCAGGTGCCGCAGTGGCGGTGGCGGTCCGGTCGCCCCGGGCCGTCCGGGGTCGGGTGCTCGCCGGCACGCTGCTGTTCGTCGCCGGCTTCACCGTCGTCTTCACCCTGACCGCCGTGCTGGTCACCGCCGCCGGGCAGGCGCTCTTCGCGCAGAAGCGCCCCCTGGAGATCGGCATCGGCATCGTGATCATCGTGTTGGGGGTCTCCTACCTCGGGCTGGTCCCCGGGATGCAGCGGGAGTTCCGGATCCGCCGGCTCCCCGCCGCCGGCCTGCTCGGTGCCCCGGTCTTCGGCGCGGTCTTCGCGCTCTCCTGGGTACCCTGCGTCGGCCCGACCCTCGGCGCGGTGATCGGAATGGGCACGGCGAGCGGTCAGGCCGACCGGGCCGCGCTGCTCGCCGTCGCGTACTGCCTGGGGTTGGGGTTGCCGTTCGTGGCCTTCGGGCTCGGCTTCTCCCGGCTGCTCGGGCTGTTCCGGGCGGTGCGCCGGAACAGCCGCTGGGTCACCCGGGTCGGCGGGGCACTGCTGATCGCGATCGGGTTGGCCCTGGTCACCGGCGGTTGGCAGGACCTGGTCATCTGGTTGCAGACCACGTTCGGGGTCGGCGAGGTGAGCATCTGATGTCGATCGAGCAGCACGGTCGGGGCACCGGGTCGGCGGGCGCGCCGACCGGCGTCGCCGAGGCCGAGCCGCCGGCGCCCGGCGGCCCGGCCGGGGGCGGCCGGCCCTCCGGGGTACGCCGGACCCCGCTGCCGCTGGCCCTGCTGCGCAACTCGTGGCGGCAGTTGACCAGCATGCGTACGGCGCTGATCCTGCTCTTCCTGCTCGCCCTGGCCGCGATCCCCGGCTCGGTGCTGCCGCAGCGCAACATCAACATCGAGAACGTCAACCGGTTCGCCGCCGAGCATCCCGATCTCTTCCCGGCGCTGGACCGGCTCGGCGGCTTCGACGTGTACGCCTCGCCGTGGTTCTCGGCGATCTACGTACTCCTGTTCACCTCGCTGGTCGGCTGCATCCTGCCCCGACTGCGCGACCACCTCCGGGCGCTGCGCGCCGCCCCGCCACCGGCGCCGAAGCGGCTGGACCGGCTGCCCCGGCACGCCGTGCTGACCGACCACGACGGTGACCTGGCCCGGATCGCGGCGGCGCTGCGCGGGCGGCGCTGGCGGGTGGCGGTCCGTGGCGACACCGTCTCGGCGGAGAAGGGCTACCTCAAGGAGACCGGCAACCTGCTCTTCCACCTCTCGCTGCTCGGCGTGCTGCTCGGGGTCGGCCTCGGCTCCTGGTACGGCTGGCACGGCAACCTGCTGCTGGTCGCCGGCCCGGAGAACGCGTACTGCAACACCCTCCAGCAGTACGCCGAGTCGGAGCTCGGACACCGGGTGGACGCCGCCGACCTGCCGCCGTTCTGCCTGGAACTGACCGACTTCACGGCGACGTTCCTGCCGAGCGGGCAGCCGGAGTCGTTCCGGGCCGAGACGATCGTGGAGCAGGGTGACAGGGCGCCGTACCGGGCGAGCTTCTCGGTCAACGATCCGCTGCGGCTGGACGGGGCCAGCGTCTACCTGCTCGGGCACGGCTATGCGCCGATCCTGCGCTACACCGACCGCAACGGCGTGTCGCAGACCAGCGACGAGGCGTTCCTCAGCATCGACGGCAACCTCACCAGCGAGGGTGTGGCGGCCTTCCCGGACGTGAACCTGGACCCGGTGACCGGTGCGCGCAACCCCGATCTCCAGGTCGCCTTCGAGGGGCTGTATCTCCCGACCGCGCCGGACTCGCCGCCCTTCACCCGCTCGATGTACCCGGCGGAGCGCTCCCCGGCGGTGATGCTCTTCGCGTACCGGGGCAACCTGGGGATGGACGCCGGGATTCCCGGGTCGGTCTACCGGCTCGACCAGCGCCAGGTGAGCAGCGGCAGGCTGACGCAGATCGGCGAGGGCAAGCTGCTGCGCCCGGGTGAGAAGTGGACGCTCGACGACGGTACGTCGGTGGAGTTCCTCGGCACCCGCCAGTACGTCACCATCTCGGCCCGGTACGACCCGGGCGAGCGGATCGTGCTGATCAGCTCGGCACTGCTGCTGGTCGGACTGATGACGTCGCTGTTCGGGCGGCGGCGCCGGGTCTGGTTCCGCCTTTCTCCGGCACCGGCCGACACGACCACGACAGGTCGTAGTAGTTTGTTGGAGATCGGTGGTCTGCCGCGCACCGAGTACGCGGGGTTCGCCGACGAGTTCGACCGGCTCGTCGCCGCGACGCGACCCGATCCGGCGACGGAAGAGGGGACCGACTGATGGCTGCGCTCTCCGACCAACTCCTGGTGGTCGCGATCCTGTGTTACCTGCTGGCGATGATCTGCCACGCCGTGGAGTACGCCTTCGGCACCCGCAGTGTCATCGGCCGGGCGGCGGCCCGGCCGGAGCGCGCGCGGGTGCTGGTCGGGGCCGGTGTCGGCGCGGCCGGCGGAACCGGCCCGGCCGACGAGCCGGGCCCGGTCGCCGACACGGCGCTTCCCGACACGGCGCTCTCCGGCTCGGACGCGTCGGTGCCGGCCGGCGGATCGGGGCCGTATCGGGCGGTGCTGGCCGGCCGGACCGCCGTCGCGCTCACCGGGCTCGCCGCGCTGGTCCACCTCGCCGTGCTGGTCACCCGGGGCATCGCCGCCGAGCGCATGCCGTGGGGCAACATGTACGAGTACCTGCTCTCGGTCACCTTCGTCGGGGTGGTCGGCTGGCTGGTGCTGCTCTACCGGCGCCCGACGCTGCGGCACCTCGGGCTCTTCGTCGCGCTCGCCATGGTGCTGCTGCTGGCCGTCGCCGGGCTGCTGCTCTACGTGCCGATCGTGCCGCTGGTGCCGGCGCTCGACTCGTACTGGTTCGTGGTGCACGTGGCGACGATCGCGGTCTCGTCCGGCATCCTGCTGCTGGGTGCCGTGCCGGCGGTGATGTACCTGATCCGGCACGGCCACGACCAGGGCAAGCGGAGTTTCCCGTACAGCCTGGGGGCCCGGGTGCCGGCCGCCGACACGCTGGAGCGGTTGACCTTCCGGCTGCACGCGTTCGCCTTCCCGATCTTCACCTTCGCGGTGATGGCCGGCGCGGTCTGGGCCGAGGCGGCCTGGGGACGGTACTGGGGCTGGGACCCGAAGGAGATCTGGGCCTTCATCTCCTGGGTGGTCTACGCCGGCTACCTGCACGCCCGGGCGACGCCGAGCGTGAAGCGTCCGGTGGCGACCTGGATCGCCGTGCTCGGCTTCCTGACCATGCAGATGAACCTGTACGGCGTGAACATCTTCTTCGAGGGCCTGCACTCGTACGGAGGCCTCGACTGATCCTTCCGTCGTCGCCGCTGGGGCATCTTCAGGCTTGACTTATATAAGCGAGACCTGAAAGATAGGGGTAGTACGTGCGGTCGATCGCGCGTACCCACCTGCCACCCGTACCGGGAAGGAGATCCGCGAAGTGTCTGCGATCGCGCCCCAGAAGGTCACCACGTTCCTGATGTTCCAGGACGGCAACGCCGAGAAGGCGATGACCTTCTACACGTCGCTCTTCGACGACGGTGAGGTCCTCGCCGTCGACAGGTACGGCCCCGGCGAGGACGGCGCCGAGGGGTCCGTCCGGCACGCCACCTTCCGGCTCGGCGGCCAGCAGTACATGTGCATCGACAGCAGCGTCACGCACGGGTTCGGCTTCACCCCGGCGGTCTCGCTCTACGTGACCTGCGAGTCGGAGAAGGAGATCGACCACCTCTACGGTGCGCTCGTCGAGGGCGGCCAGGAGCTGATGCCGCTCGGCTCGTACGGCTTCAGCGCCAAGTTCGGCTGGGTCAACGACCGCTTCGGCGTCTCCTGGCAGCTCACCCTGCCGACCGGGGCGGCCTCGGCCTAACCCGCCCCGCCCCGCCCACCCCTCACTCCACCGGACCGGGCGCCGCGTCCGCGTCGGGGGCGGCGGCACGGTGGAGGAAGAGTGCCCGTTCCTGGGCGTTCCGGGTCAGCTCGGCCGCCCTGGTGAACTCGCGCCGCGCCTCCTCCTGCCGGCCCAGCCGGGCCAGCAGGTCACCCCGGACGGCGGGTAGCTGCGGATAGGCCGCAAGGACGGGTTCGGCGAGCAGCGTGTCGACGATGGCCAGACCGTCCGCCGGGCCGGTGGCGTTCCCGACCGCGACCGCCCGGTTCAGCTCGATGATCGGTGACGGCGAGACGTGCACCAGCACCCGGTAGAGCGCGGCGATGCGTACCCAGTCGGTCTCGGCGGCGGTCCGGGCCCGCGCGTGGCAGGCCGCGATCGCCGCCTGCAGGGTGTACGGGCCGATGCCCAGCGACTCGGCCCGGTCCAGGGCGGCCAGCCCGCGCCGGACCAGGAGCCGGTCCCACCGTCGGCGGTCCTGGTCGGGCAGGAGCACCGGCTCGCCGTCCGGCCCGGTCCGGGCCGGGATCCGGGACGCCTGCAACTCCAACAGTGCCACCAGGCCGTGCACCTCGGCCTGCTCCGGCATCAGCCCGGCCAGGATCCGGCCGAGCCGTAGCGCCTCGGCGCAGAGCGCCGGCCGGGTCCAGTCGTTGCCGGCGGTCGCCGAGTAACCCTCGTTGAAAACGAGGTAGACCACCTCCAGCACCGAGCCGAGCCGGTCCGCCAACTCGGCCCGGGGCGGCAACTCGAACGGTACGCGTTTCGCGGCGAGGGTACGTTTCGCCCGGGTGATCCGCTGCCCGACCGTCGGCTCCGACACCAGGAACGCCCGGGCGATCTCGTCGGTACGCAGCCCGCCCAGCAGCCGCAGCGTCAGCGCCACCCGCCCCTCGGTCGGCAGCACCGGATGGCAGGCCGTGAAGATCAACCGCAGCAGGTCGTCGTCGATCCGCTCCGAGTCCAGTGCGGCGGCCAGCTCGGCCTCGGTCGGGTCCGGTCGGCTCTCCACCTCCCGCCCCAGCTCCTGGAGTTTCCGCTGGTACGTCGTGCGCCGCCGGAGCAGGTCGACCGCCCGATGCTTGGCGGTCGACATCAGCCAGCCACCAGGGTTCGCCGGGACCCCCTCCCGGGGCCACTGTTCCAGTGCGACGACCAGCGCGTCCTGGGCGAGTTCCTCGGCGAGCCCGATGTCCTGGACCAGCCGGGCGAGCCCGGCGACGATCCGGGCGGACTCGATCCGCCAGACCGCCTCGACAGCCTCCCGGCTGGCCTGCCGCTTTCGCCCTGCCACCCCCATGACTCCCGATCCAAGCACGCAGATCGGGTTGTCGGGAGCGGGAGTGCGTGGGCTCAGGCGGGCGGCGCGAAGTCCTCGGGGCCGAAGACCCGGAGAACCTCACTCTCGCCCTCCCAGCCCGGCCACATGTCGCGGTGCAGCTTCAGGAACCGGGAGACCCACTCGACGGCCTCCTCCTTCGAGCGCACCTCGTAGACCGCGTAGCTGATCATCTCCTTGGCCTCGGCGAACGGCCCGTCGGTCACACTGAGTTTGCCGGCGGCGACCTGCATCCGGGCGCCCTCCGCGCTCGGCGCCAGTCCGCCCTGGTCGAGCAGGGCGCCGGCCGCGGTCGCCTCCTCACCGAGCTGCATGATCGCCTCCATCAGCTCCGGTGGCGGCGGGGCAATGGTCCGGGTGGCTCGCAACAGTGTCAGGTATCGCATCTTCCGGTCTCCTTCGGTTCGTTGTCTGGCGGGTACGTCGTATGCCGTGCTGCCGGTCGCCGGGCCGCCCCGGTCGGGTCAGCCGGCCCGGGCGGGCGTGGCCCGGCGGTACAGGTGGACGGCCAGGGCCGAGACCCAGGCCCAGGCCAGCACGATCGTGCAGGTGAAGGCGAGGTTGGACCAGACGGCTCCGGCTCCGGCGGCCATCGCCAGGAAGCCGGCGAGGAACAGCACGCCGGTCAGCCGGGAGAAGGCCGCCCAGCCCCGCCGCCCCTCGGTCGAGAACCGCCGGCCGAGCAGCAGGCAGGCCGCGATCAGGCAGCCGAAACCGATGCCGCCGGCCACGAGGTGCAGGGTGCCGTGCCACGTTACCGCCGTGCCGGTCTCCGGGGTGCCGATCGGGAAACCCAGGGCCGGGTCCGCCCGGAACGCGCCGGCCGCGACCAGGCTGATCCCGTACGCCCCGATCAGGCGGGCCGCCCAGCCGGCTCCGGTGCCCCGGGTGAGGCTTCGGCGCAGTCCGACCGCGAGTGCGCAGGTCATCAGCCCGGTCAGCACCAGGTTGGTGATCTGGATCCAGCCGAGCCCGCCGTTGGCCAGCAGGCTCCAGGCGTGCCGGGTCGGGTCGAATCCGTCCCGGGTGAAGGCCTGGGCCAGTGACACCAGGACGTAGCTCGGCCCGGCGAGCACGCCGTACGCCAACAGGGCCCTCGTGACACCGGTCGCCGGGTCGCACGGCTGCCCGGCCGACGGGGCGGCCGGCCCGGATCCGGTGTCCTGGGTCGTCGTGCCGTACTGGTTCATCGTCGTCCTCCTCGGTTCCACTGGGCCGGTGCGTCGCCCGGACCGGCCGCTACCTCTGCCTCGAACGGGCGACGACGGATCCGACAGCTCTGCCTGACTTTTTCCGAGGAATTTCGGGTGACCTCTCCGAGAAGCTCGCCCGACCCCGACCCGACCCGACCCGAGCGGCGCGGCGCGGCTCGGACCAGGGCCACCGGCGGCACCGACGAGTGGTGGCCGGATCTGCCCGAAACGTGCCGTCGGGGCGGCCGGTCGTAGGCTCGGGGCCATGTCCTGGACGACCTATGGCACCTTCCTGCTCTTCGCGGTGGTGCTGATCGTGGTCCCCGGCCCGGACTTCGCGGTGGTCACCCGGAACACGCTCGCCGCCGGTCGCGGGCGGGGCTGGTGGAGCGCAGTCGGCGTCGCCTGCTCCAACGCCGTACAGGGCAGTGCGGCCGCGGCCGGGCTGGGGGCGGTGATCGTAGGCTCCCAGCCGCTGTTCCAGACGATCAAGTGGGTGGGCGTCGGCTACCTCGCCTTCCTCGGGCTCCAGGCGCTGCGCTCGGCCTGGCGCGGCCGGTACGCCCCGATCGGCGGGAACCAGCCCGCCCCGCCCGGGCAGGCCCTCGCCGGCTGGCGACAGGGCTTCCTGTCCAACATCACCAACCCCAAGGTGCTGGCCTTCTATCTCGCGGTACTTCCGCAGTTCGTCGGGGAGCGCGCCCCGCTGGGCGTACTGCTGCTCTTCGCGCTGAGTCACGCGGTGCTCTCGCTGCTCTACCTGCTGACCCTGGTCGGGCTGCTGCACCGGGCACGCCGGGTGCTGTCCCGACGCCGGGTGCGCCGGGCGATGGACGCCGGCACCGGGGTCGCGATGCTCGGCTTCAGCGTCCGGCTCGCCACCGAGCGGGCCTGACTCCCGTCGGCCCTGTGCCTGACCGGTGGGACGCGACGACCGTCCGGGGCACCGCCGGGAGTGTCTTCAGGTCGTGCCCGCGCTCGATCAGCCCGCCAGCGGTGCGACGATGCTGCCCGGCGACGTCGCCGGACATCCCGACCAGTTGGAACCGCAGTCGGGACGTCCGGCGACGCCCACCAGAGGCCGTGGCCACCGGCGGGTGGCCGGTCCGCGCTCAGCTCGCCTGCCTGGTGGGGGCATGCTGGTCCGGGAGGAGCTGCCGGACCTTGTGGACCGCGCGATGGCCTTCGGGCACCCCCTCGACCAGTGCGACCATCGAGGTCGCGTGCGCGGTGCGGAGCGGCAGGATCGCCTGGTAGTCCGGCGACCCGTACCACTCCTGCGCGCTCGCCAGATCGGGGAACTCCAGCAGCACGACGTCGCCGTTCCAGGTTCCCTCATGCCCGACGAGCTGCCCGCCGTGCACGAGATAGCGACCACCGTACGGCGCCATCGTGGCCTCGATCCGCTCGATGTATTCCACGATCTCCGGGCCGACCTCGACGTTCTCCAGGTAACCGATCACGTACCCGCGCGGCGCCGTCATGCCGGCACCCTGTCCAGGAAACCGCGCACGTCCTGGATCCGGCCCGACTCGTCCAGCACCAGGACGTCGAATCCGATCACCAGCGGCTCGGCTCCCTCCGGACCCAGGCCCCAGCGGAATCGCACCTGGCGATGGTGGGCGTCGGCCTCACCGACCTGGGTGAACACGAGCCCCGGAAACTGCGCCTGGACGCCGTCGACGACCGCGTCGATCCCCTCGCGGCCAGCGACCTCGGCCATCGGGTCGGTGTAGGTCGCCCGGGGCGACCAATGTTCGGAGAGCAGCCTCGCCCGCTCGTCACCGGTCGCGTTCCAGGTGGCCAGGTACTGCTGGACGATGCCGTTCATGCTCATTTCTCCCGTTCGTCTCGATCGGCTGACGTCCAGAATTCTGGCCGGGGCCGCGCATCCAATCCATGACCTCGCAGGTCATGGCCTCCCGCACCCGGCCTCCTAAGCTCACGGACATGAGCGTTGCATTCGAGGTCCCGCCGGTCGGCGCGCTGCTGCGGACCTGGCGTGAACGGCGCCGGTTCAGCCAGCAGGAGCTGTCCAACCGGTCGAGGGTCTCCACCCGACACCTCAGCCGGGTGGAGACCGGCAGGGCGCGCCCGACACCGGAGATGCTCATGCGCCTCTCCGACAACCTCGACGTGCCGCTGCGGGATCGCAACCGGCTCCTGCTGGCCGCCGGCTACGCACCGCGCTATCAGGATCGTCAATTGGACGACTCGTCGATCGCGGTGGTGATGGACGGCCTGCGCCGACTCCTCGACGCCCACCTGCCGTACCCCGCGTTGCTGCTGGACGAGTACTGGGACATCGTCGACGCCAATGCTGCCGTCGATCAGCTGCTGGCCGGTTGCGCGCCGGAGCTGCTGGAGCCGCCGATCAACGTGGTCCGGGTCTGTCTGCACCCGGATGGGCTGGCCGGTCGGATCGGCAATCGCGCGGAGTGGGGCGGTCATCTGCTGCAGCAGGTGCGCCACCGTGCCGACCGCACCCATGACCAGCGGCACCGCGAGCTGGCCGCAGAGATCGCCGGGTACCTCGACAAGCCCGATGCCGTCCCCCTCCGCACGGGACCGGTGATCACCCTTGAGATCGAGGTGGACGGCTTCCCGCTCCGGTTCTTCAGCACCTCCGCCACGCTCAGCACCGCCACCGACGTCGCCCTGGAAGGGCTGCATCTGGAGACGTTCCTGCCAGCCGACGAGGAGACCCGACGCCGGTTCGATCAGCGGTAGACCGATCCCGCACCCTTCCGGCCGGCCTCACAGAGTCTTGCTGTTGACAAGATCGCTGCTGGATGGGAATCTAGACGATGTAAAGTTCGGTTTCGTCGCGCCGACGGGGAGAATGTGATGTCGTCCGCCACCCAGAACACCGCCGCCATCCTGCTGATCACCGTTTCGACCATCGCCTTCGGCGGGTTGTCGCTGCTCATGCACCTGGTCCGCCGGATACCCGGCTATCTGGACAACCCCGTCCGGCGGGCGCTCTGGACCGCCGGGCACGCCCACGCGGGCGTACTCGTGCTGTTCGCGCTCGTCGCGCTCCTCTACCTGGACCGGGCCGACTACGGCGACGGCATGCTGACGCTCATCCGGGTCCTGCTGGTCGCCGCGCCGATCCTGATGCCGCTCGGCTTCTTCCTCTCCGTCGTACGCCCCTCGGACACCAGGCCCAACAAGCTGATCTGGCTGGTCGGAGCCGGTGGGCTGAGCCTGACGGTCGGCACCCTGCTGCTCGGCGTCGGCCTGCTCGGGCGGTGACCGTCTGGGCGCGGCCACCAGGGCCGTCGACGGGGAGCCCGGTCACCGCGAGGGGACCCGGCCGTGCCGCCCTGACCGGCGGTGCGACAGACTAGCGGCCATGGCGGCTCGTGGCTTCCCGTACACCGACCTCCGGGAGTTCCTCACCGTGCTGGAGGGCGCCGGCGAGTTGCGCCGGGTCCCGGTGCCGGTCGACCCGACGCTGGAGATCAGCGAGGTGGTGACCCGTACCGTCCGGGCGAACGGACCTGCCCTGCTCTTCGAGCGCCCCACCCGGGGTGAGATGCCGGTCGCGATCAACCTCTTCGGCACCGAGCGGCGGATGGCGATGGCGCTCGGCGTCGACCGGCTCGACGAGATCGGCGAGCGGATCGGCGCGCTGGTCAAGCCGGAGCTGCCGGTCGGCTGGTCCGGCATCCGCGAGGGCCTGGGCAAGGTGATGCAGCTCAAGTCCGTACCGCCGAAGAAGGTCAGGACCGCCCCCTGCCAGCAGGTGGTCTACCGGGGCGGCGACGTCGACCTGAACCGGCTGCCCGGGCTCCAGGTCTGGCCCGGCGACGGCGGGATCTTCCACAACTACGGGTTGACCCACACCAAGCACCCGGAGACCGGCAAGCGCAACCTCGGGCTCTACCGGTTGCAGCAGCACTCGCACAACACCCTCGGCATGCACTGGCAGATTCACAAGGACTCGACCGCGCACCACGCCGTCGCGGAACGCCTCGGTCAGCGGCTGCCGGCGGCGATCGCCATCGGTTGCGACCCGGTGGTCAGCTACGCCGCCTCGGCCCCACTCCCCGGCGACATCGACGAGTACCTCTTCGCCGGCTTCCTGCGGGGCGAGCGGGTCGAGATGGTCGACTGCCTGACCGTGCCGCTCCAGGTGCCCGCGCATGCCCAGATCGTGCTGGAGGGCTACATCGAGCCCGGTGAGCGGCTGCCGGAGGGGCCGTTCGGCGACCACACCGGCTACTACACCCCGGTCGAGCCGTTCCCGGTGCTGCACGTCGAGGCGATGACCACCCAGCGGGAGCCGGTCTACCACTCGATCATCACCTCCAAGCCGCCGCAGGAGGACTACGGGCTCGGCAAGGCCACCGAACGGATCTTCCAGCCGTTGCTGAAGCTGCTGATCCCGGACATCGTGGACTACGACCTGCCAGCCGCCGGGGTCTTCCACAACTGCGCGATCATCTCGATCCGGAAGCGCTATCCGAAGCACGCCCAGAAGGTGATGAACGCCATCTGGGGAGCCCACCTGATGTCGCTGAGCAAGTTGATCGTGATCGTCGACGAGGACTGCGACGTGCACGACTACGCCGAGGTGGCCTGGCGGGCCTTCGGCAACGTCGACTACGCCCGTGACCTGCTGCTCACCGAGGGGCCGGTGGACCACCTCGACCACTCGTCGTACCAGCAGTTCTGGGGCGGCAAGGCCGGGGTGGACGCCACCCGCAAGCTGCCGACCGAGGGCTACACCCGGGGCTGGCCGGAGGAGATGACCATGTCGCCGGAGATCCGCTCGTTGGTGGACAAGCGCTGGAAGGAGTACGGAGTCTCATGACCGCCGTGGCGGGTGCGCCGGGGCGGGTCAAGTCCTTCCTCCGGCTGGTGGCGATCGAGCACTCGGTCTTCGCGCTGCCGTTCGCCTACCTCTCCGCGCTGACCGCGATGCAGCGGCACGGCGGCCAGGTGCGCTGGCTCGACCTGCTGCTGATCACCGTCGCCATGGTCGGGGCGCGGACCTTCGCCATGGCGGCGAACCGGATCATCGATCGGCAGATCGACGCGCGCAATCCGCGTACCGCCGGGCGGGAACTGGTGACCGGGGCGGTGAGCGTCCGGACCGCCTGGACCGGCGCGGTCGTCGCGCTGCTGGTCTTCCTCGCCGCTGCGGCGGCGCTCAACCCGCTCTGCCTCGCCCTCGCCCCGCTCGCCGCGATCCCGCTGGTGGTCTACCCCTACGGCAAGCGGTTCACCGACTGGCCGCACGCGATCCTGGCCCTGGCTCAGGCGGTCGGCCCGGTCGGCGCCTGGCTCGCGGTCACCGGCACCTTCGCCGGCTCCGGCCCGGCCTGGCTGCTCGGCGCGGCGGTCGGCCTCTGGATCGGCGGCTTCGACCTGATCTACGCCTGCCAGGACACCGAGGTCGACCGTGAGATCGGGGTACGCAGCGTCCCCGCACGCTACGGCCGCCGGTTCGCCCTGCACGCGTCGACCGTCGCGCACGTCGTGACCTTCGGCCTCTTCTTCTGGTACGGCGAACTCGTCGGGCTGGGCTGGCTCTGGTGGGTCGGGCTGCTGCTCACCGCGCTCGCCTTCGGCTACCAGCACGTGGTGGTCACCCCGACCGACCTGTCCCGGGTCAACCGGGCGTTCTTCACCGCCAACGGGTTCGTCGGGATCGCCCTGTTCGTCTTCGCCCTGCTCGACCTGGTGGTCCGGCTGCACCTCGCGGCCTGAGACTTAGGTTCCTGCTCTCGGGCCCAGAGTCGGGCATCGGGTCACTGGACTGGGCGGCCTGCCGCCCACAAATGCTCGACGTGGGCGGCGTAACGGTCGAACAACCCGCCGTCCTGCCGGCGACGTAAATGCATCGTCGGGGAGTCGTGGCCCATCTGGTCGGCTAGGTGCGTGCACACCAGCATGTCCGCGTCGAACCGAAACACGGACAGCGCGATGTGCCGGTCCGAGTAGCGGCCCGCCACCGATGGCGCGCTGTCGCGGAGCTTCCCGAACTCGTCAAGCGTCACCCGGATTCGGGTCGAGACGGTCAGCGGTACTCCCTCGATCCGCTCGCGCTCGGCCGTGACCGGGCTGTCCGGGTCGCCCACCAGGAAGCGCACCTGCACCCCGGCGTCGGCGCGCTTGCGCAGCACGCCGCGCAGGCCGGGCAAGTCCAGCCACAGGAAGTAGTTCGTGTATCCAGCGAAGAGCAGCTCGTCCTTGGCGTCGCCTATCAGGTCCCGCCACAGCGATCGGGGCACCAGCGACCGGTTCGGGTACGCGCTGACGATCTCTCGGTCGTAGCCGGTCTTCACGGCGGCGCGTAGGGCCGCAGGCCACAGGTTCTCCACGTCGATCTCCAGTGCGGCGGCGACCGCGTACCGGTGACGCGGATGCGGTGTCCGACTGGCGTTCGCCACCCATCGGGACACGGTCTTCTCGTCGACACCGACAGCGGACGCTAGTTCAGCTTCGGTCATCTTCGCACTGGCGAGCGCGAGGCGGAGAGGGTCGTCGTCTGGTACGGCGAACTCGTCGGGCTGGGCTGGCTCTGGTGGGTCGGGCGGCCGCACCTCACCGCCTAGGAAAGCTTCCCTGTCAGCGGAAGTACGAGCACATCCATCGGCGGAATCAGCTTCGGCCGGATGGTGCCGTACTGCTGCCAGCCCATCCGGTCATAGAGCTGGCGGGCCGGGGCCGCCGGGTTGCTGGCCAGGATGGCGCACGGCTCCGGCCGGTCGGCGAGCAGCATCGCCAGCAACCGCCGTCCGACGCCTCGGCCTCGGTACGGTCGTCGGACCATCCACTCCGGGATCGTCAACTTCGGCACGTCGAGCAGGTGCCCCGGAGGGTCGTCGACTCGCGGCTCCATCCACCCGCCGGCCGGCATCGTGTGCCCGTACGCCACGCCAACGAGCTGCTCCCCGTCCATGGCCCGGGCCAGACTGAATCCGGATTGCCGGCAGTGGTCGCGGAACCAACGCCGGAACTGGGCCGTGTGCTCCGGACCCTCCTCGTACGGCGGCTCCGCGTACACCTCGGCGTACAGGCGCTCCAGCTCCAGCGAGAGCGGACGGGCCTGGTCGGCGTCGAGCAGTTCGTACACCAGGGCGGGCATGGCCGGCAGCCTACCGAGCCGGCAGGGCCACCAGCCGGTCCCGCAGGTCCTCGGCCTCGACCCGGCGCCGATCCGCGTCCGGGACCGTCGCGACAACCTGCCGGGCAACCTCGTACAACAGCGCGTTGTGCTGGTCGACGGGCAGCTCGTCCAAGACGTCGGCAGCGTACCGAAGCCCGTCGGCGACGTGCCCGGCCTGGATCAGGCACGACGCCCGGTGCATCTGCAACTGGGCCCGCTCGCGCGCCAGGTCGACCGGGTACAGCTCCAGCGCCCGATCCTGGGCGGCCATTGCCGACGCTGTGTCCCCGACGTGGGTATGCACGTACGACTGGGTGTAGCGCAGCCGGACCTCCGGCCAGCCGAACATCGAATCGGCGTCGGCGACGACGGCAGCCGGGAGTCGGTCGGTGACATCGCTGAGCGTCTGGAGCGCGGCCGTCGCTTCGTCGGCCCGGCCGGCGACGGCGAGCGCCTGAGCCCGGCCGGACAACACCCCGGCGGTACCCCGGCAAGGGCGGCCGTTCGCCAACGTCACCGCCTCGTCGGCCAGAGCGAGGATCTGTCGGATGGGCCGGCGCTCGTAGGTGCCGTTGACGGTCTCCCAGTCTCGGGCCCAGAGCCGGGTATCAAGGTCACCGGACTGGTCGGCCTGCCGTCGGGCAGTACGCCACCACCGGCGAGCCAGGTCAACCTGGCCGGTAGAGGCGAGCGCCATCGCCATGATGACGGCGAGCTGTCCGGCGGCCCGGAGTAAATCGCGGTTGGCGGGCTCAGCCGCGAGCATGTGCTGCAACACGGTCAGGTCCAGTCCGAGTTGCTCGACCAGCCGAGCCGGCGGGGTGGTGTAAAAGTCTCGGGCGTAGTCGGTGGCGATCATGTTCCACTCGTCTGGACCGGCACCGATGCTGCTGTCGAGCCCGTGCCGGATGGCCTCTACCGCAACCGTCGGGGTCGACGCGCCGAGCGCCAGCCCCATCAGAACCGTCCGCCGCCGCACCTCGGCCCCCGTTCTCGTCGCGCTCTCCGTCCGGTGTGCCGCCACCAGGGCGCCGCCGGCGCCGACCGTCTGGTCGCAGATCTCGGCCCACTCCGGCGAGCAGCGGCGTTCGCCCCGCTCGATCTGCCCGACGTAACCGAAGTCAATTCCCGCGACCTCGGCGAACCGGCGCAGGGACATACCGCGTTCCCGCCGGAGGCGACGAAGCATCTGGCCGAAGTCTTCCACAGACCCTCCCCGAGTGGTGTGGGCTGCTGTATGGCCCACAGGGGACCACTGCTCACTGCTCGCGGTTGCGCTCGGTACCTGCGACGGTACCCACACGGGATAACGAGCGGCATCCCCAGCTTGGCGCGGTGACCGCCGGCGTCGGCCTACCGCCCGCGTCCCGGCCGGTCCGGAGCCCCCGTCCCCCGGACGCCCCGGGCCGGCACCAGTCATCCACACCGCTGAGCGGCGCTCCGTGAATTGGTGTTCCGGGGTGTCGTGGCGCACCTGGAGGTCACGACATGTTGACGACCGTACGACGCTGGACCCCCCGCTGGTTCTGCCGGGGCCGGGTTCGGGATTACCGCCGGGATGGTCGGCGGTGGTTGCGGGTGTCGGGGCCGAACCGGTGAGCCGGCCGCCGCACATTCCACCGTCGGAGATTCCGGATCTGCCGGTGGATACCCGGGTCCGGTTTGAGCCTGGTGAGTGGTCTCACTACTACCAGGGTGCGGACGTTGTGGGGTATGTCGATATTCGGATCGTGCAGGTGGACAAGGGCGTCACTCGATTCGACGGCGGCTACCTGTGGGTGTGGGTACGTGGACATGATCCGTTGTGTTGTCATTGGGAGTCGGTGCCGCCGCACAGGTTGTGTATGGAGTTGCTGGCCCGGGTGGACGTGCTGGCCCGGCATGCCCGGTAGTCCTCAGCCGGGGGATGTGTTGCGGATCGACGGCCGGGCGTCGGTGCAGTTCTCCGGGTCCCGGGCGTTGGTGCTTCGGGTGGCGTCGGTGGATCCGAAGCCGACGTACCACGGTTGGGTCTGGCTGTCCGGTTACGTGCTCGACGGGTGCGGCGAGGCGGTCGACAAGCGTGATGTGTTCGTCCAGCTTGCCGGGCTGCGCGTGATCCGTGAGTCCCCGTCGGCCCGGGCTCGGCCGATCGGCCAGCCAGTGCGAAGGTCGGGGCCACGATCGGGCGCGGCCGGCGGGGCGGGCCGGTACCACAACCGCGCATGACAAGTGGGCTCTCCACCCGGCCCGGACCTATCCCAAAGCAGAGCAGCGTGATGTAGCCGCTCGCGGCAAGCGGAGCTCCGTCAGTCCGGGTGGCGCTGTCGGTCGGCCTCGACGAGTGGTCCGGTCGGGCGGGTGGCGCTCAGGGCGTCCCGGTAGCGGGCGCTCTCCATGGACCAGTCGATGGTGCCGCGTACCGAGTTGCCGAGCCCGTCCAGGTACTGCCGCAGCGGCCCGTCCAGTGCCGGCCCGAACGACGGTACGGCGTCGCGCAGTTCGAGGAAGCGCCGCATGCTGTGCTGCCAGCGCCGGACCACCGCCTCGATCGCCGCCTCGACCGGGATCCGCTGTTCCCGGGCGAGTGCGAGCACCAGGTTGTGCCCGCCGGAGGTGGCCGCGTCCCGCTCCAGGGAGAGCAGGTCGTTGAACCAGCTGAGCAGGTCGTTGGCGGTGTCGGCGACCTCGCGTACCGCCGGGTGGTGGTAGATCGCGTCCGGCACCGGGCGGCCGGTGGCGAACTCGAGCAGGACGTACGAGACGTACGCGGCGGAGGTCGCCCGGCGCAACGTGATGTACTCGGCGACCCCGGGCAGCCGCCCACTCGCCTTGTTGGTGGCCTCGGTGACCACGCCGGCCAGGTGGTGTGCCACCGCGTCGACGAAGCGCTCCCGCCAGGCCGCCGACATCCGCTCGTACGGGACACGCCAGGCTTCGGCGAGCATCCGCCGGAGCGGCCCGTCGAACGCCTCCGACCTCGGCGTCGGCTGGTTGGTTGCCCGGCTCTGCGGCGGGACGGTGAGTCGGGGCGCCGGTTGGTTGGCCGACCGGCCGCCGGCGGCCGCCAACGGGTGGTGTGCGGGCCGGACCTGCGCCGCCCCGGGGTGCCCGGCGGCTCGGCCGATCGGCCCGGGGTGTGCGGTGATCCGGCCGGTCGGCCCGGGGTGTGCGGTCGTCGTCCGGCCGGTCGGCCCAGGGTGTGCGGTCGCCCGGCGGGTCGGCCCCGGGTGTGGCGAACCGGGCGGGGGTGCGCCTGCCGAGGGTGAGTTGGCTGACGGCGGGGTGGACCGGAGCAGGCGCAGCACTCCGTCGCAGAGCGCGGCCACCTCGGTCGGTCGGGGGCGCCGGGCTGCGTCGCAGGCGTCGTCGAGCAGGAAGAACCAGGTGAAGAGAGCGGCGAGGACCCGCAGGTCGGACTCGCTGGCATCGGGGTAGAGCCGACCGGCGTACCGGGCCACCCCGCCCCGGGCGAGCCGCTCCCGACCCGCCGCGTCGAGCGGGCCGATGATCCGGTCCGCCCAGTCCACCAGCCAGTCCTGCACCGCGTCGGCGTGCGGGCAGAGGCGTGCCGGAATGGGACACCTCAGCTCGGCCGCCCACGAGCTGATCCCGTACATGCCCGGCCCCCTTCGTCGGCAACCCGTGGGCAGACGTGAGCAGCATTGCAGTTTTGGACTCGTTTGTGATCACCGTCGCGTACGTCCTATTTTGCAGAACGTGATGATCCGGATACCCGCTGACCACTCCCCGCAGGTCGCGCCGGGGGCGGTCGGGGCCGGCGCCGAGGCTTGCGGCAGGCTGGTGGGCATGAGAAGGCCGTGGGTGGTCGGCGTCTCCGGGGCATCGGGTACGCCGTATCCGGCCGCCGTGCTCGGCGGGCTGCTCGACGCGGGCGAGCCGGTGGATTTGGTCGTTTCCCGGGCTGCCCGGTTGACGATCCTGGACGAGACCGGCCGTCCGTTCCGGGACGCGCACTGGAAGGACGACCTTGCCGCCTGGCTCGGGCGGGACCTGACCGGCGCAGACGTGGCGTACTGGCCGGCCGGGGACCTCGCGGCCGGGCCGAGCAGCGGGTCGTACCCGACCCGGGGCATGGTGGTGGTGCCGGCGAGTACGGCGGCGTGCGCCGGCATCGCCATCGGCCTCTCCAAGGACCTGCTGCAACGGGCTGCCGAAGTGAACCTCAAGGAGCACCGGCCGGTGGTGGTGGTGCCCCGGGAGACCCCGGTCACCCGCAGCCACCTGGAGCATCTGCTCACCCTGCACGATGCCGGAGCGGTGGTGCTGCCGGCGAGCCCCGGCTTCTACGGTGCCGGAGCCGCCGCCTCCGCGCGGCAGCTCGTCGACTTCGTGGCCGGAAAGGTGCTCGACGCGCTCGACGTGCCACACTCGCTGTTCCGGCGCTGGTCCGGCGAGCTGGGGGCCGACCGGGGCTGACCGCCCCGGCGCCGAACCCCGGCTCAGCCGCTGTCCTGGTTGCGGTGGTTCAGTGCAGGCCGACGTTTCCGGCCCCGGCCGGGCCGGGGCCACTCGGGGTGGCGGGCCCGGCGTTGCGCGGCCGGTTGGCGATGTCCTCGTCCACCTCGTCGAGCATCCCCTCGCCTTCGAGCAGCGCGCGTACCTCCGACTCGCGGAAGCGGCGGTGTCCGCCCGGTGTTCGGATGCTGCCGATCCGCCCGGCCGCGGCCCAGCGTGTCACGGTCTTCGGATCGACGCGGAAGAGCGCTGCCACCTCGCCCGGCGTCAGCAGACGATCTCCAGTGTCCACAGCCCCCTCCTCGCGTCTACGAAGCCCCCGGACTGGTAGGACCGCCCCCAGAACACATGCTTGCCAGAGCCTTCGTTTAAGGGACGTACGGCAATTACAACACCGCCGGAGTGCCGTGTCCGGCAAACGCGAAAACGTACTGTCTGTGAGGTTAGCCGGGCTGATTCACGGCATTTAACCGCTATGTCAGCAACAATGCTGGCCACCGCGGACGGCCCGTCGACCGACCCGGACTAGGGTCTCAGAACGTGGACGCGATCGACCTGAGCCTCGTCGAACTGCTGCGCGGCAACGCCCGACTCTCGTACGCCGAACTGGCCCGTCAGGTCGGCCTCTCCGCGCCGGCCGTGCACGAGCGGGTGGGCAAACTGGAGGCCGGCGGCGTCATCCGGGGCTATCGGGCCGACGTCGAGCCGGAGGCGGTCGGGCTCGGCGTGACGGCGCTGATCGGCATCGTGCAGGACTCCGGAGGGGACACCGACGACGTACTCGAAGCGATCCGGGGCATGCCGGAAATCGAATCCTGTTACTTCATGGCCGGGGTGGAATCGTTCCTGCTCAAGGCGCGAGTTGGCACAATTGCCGAGTTGGAGCAGCTCATCCTGCGGCTGAACCGGACCGCCGGAGTCGCCTCGACCCGGACGGCCGTCGCACTCTCGACCAAATGGGAGGATCGCCCCCAGCCGCTCGGCCCGTCCTGACCCCTGCCGGTGCCGGACCAGCGCCGGGACGGGTTCGGCCGGTCACCGGAGCAGCTTGCTACGTTCCTGGTCATGGAACAGCTCGACCGGTGCGACGACGCCGAACGCGCCTGGGTCACCGAGGCGATCGCGGCGGTGGAGGCGGACGCGAACCGATCCGCCGACACCCACCTGCTCTGCTTTCCGCTGCCCCGGCAGTGGGGGATCGACCTCTACCTCAAGGACGAGTCGGTGCACCCTACCGGGTCGTTGAAGCACCGGCTGGCCCGGTCACTCTTCCTCTACGGGCTCTGCAACGGCTGGATCGGACCGCACACCACCATTGTGGAGGCGTCGTCGGGATCGACCGCCGTCTCCGAGGCCTACTTCGCCCGCATGCTCGGGGTCCAGTTCATCGCCGTGATGCCGGCCAGCACCTCGGCCGAGAAGATCGCGCTGATCGAGTTCCAGGGCGGAAAGTGCCATCTGGTGGACGATCCGGCCGCCGTCGTGGTCGAGGCCCGCTGGCTCGCCGAGGACCTGGGCGGGCACTTCATGGACCAGTTCACGTACGCCGAACGCGCCACCGACTGGCGGGGCAACAACAACATCGCGGAGTCGATCTACGCGCAGCTCGCCCTGGAACGGCATCCCGTACCGGACTGGATCGTGGTCGGCGCCGGCACCGGTGGCACCAGCGCGACGATCGGCCGCTACCTCCGCTACCGGCGGCTGTCGAGCCGGCTCTGCGTGGTCGACCCGGAGAACTCCGCGTTCTATCCCGCGTGGACCTCGGCCGACTGGTCCGCCACCACCGACGCCGGATCCCGGATCGAGGGCATCGGACGGCAACGGGTCGAGGCGTCGTTCCAGCCGAGCGTCGTCGACCGGATGGTGCGGGTGCCGGATGCGGCCTCGCTGGCCGCCATGCGCGTCGCGTCGACGGTACTGGGCCGGCGGGTCGGTGGATCGACCGGCACCAACCTCTGGGGCGCGTTCGGCCTGATCGCCGAGATGCGGGCCGCCGGCCGAACCGGGTCGGTCGTGACACTGCTCTGTGACGGCGGCGAACGCTACACCGACACGTACTACTCCGACGAGTGGGTGGCCGGCCGGGGCCTCGACCTGGCACCGCACCGGTCCACAGTCGAACGTTTCCTGGCGACCGGTGAGTGGCCGGGGTGATCAGTGGCCGGGCTGATCAGCAGGGGCTGCTGATCAACAGGGGCTGCCGAGCAGTGGCCGGCCCGACCGGCACGGGTCAGCGTCGGTGCGCCAGCCCGGGGTAGTGCAGCACGTAGCCGTCGGCGTCGAGGGTCAGGTCGGCGGTGAAACTCTCGCTGGCGTACCGGACGTTGCCGTCCGCCAGCACCGTGTAGGTCTGCTCGGCCGGCACCACCTGGAGGCTGGGCACCAGCACCCAGACCGTGACGATCCGGTGCGAGCTGCCCGGTGCGGCGTCGCGCAGCCGGAGGCGACGTACCGGAAGGGTGTTGAACAGCGGCGCGGCGCCCAGGTCGACGTCGAGCGCTTCGGCGAGCCGCTCCGGCTCCTCGATCCCGGGCAGCCCGGCACCGGGCTGCCCGACGGCGGTCAGCGCCGCGTCCAGGTCCCCCTGCTCCGCCGTGCTCGCCCGCCATCGGCCGGCGGCCCGCTCCAGCCGCAGCGTACGTAGCCACCCGGCTCCCTCGCAGCTCACCTCCAGCCCTTCGGTCGCCCAGTGCTCGTCGGTACGCAGTTCGTAGCGACAGGTGAAGGCGATCGGGTCGACGGCGAGCGCCGTGCCCCGGGCGGTGAGGCCGCGATGGTCGGTGATGAGCGCGTGATCGGCACCGGGCACGTCGGTGCGGCTCCAGAACAACGTCTTCGGCATGCTCGACATGCCCATGGACGTTACCGCCGCCAGCCGACAGGTATGCCCGACCACGCGAATCCGGCCGACGGCCGGCGACGGCGCCGATCCGGCCGACGGCCGGCGACGACGCGAGGTCGGCCTGTCGGCCGCTGGCGGCGCGAGGTCGGCCTGTCGGCCGCTGGCGGCGCCACTCGGACCGGCTGGCGGCGCCACTCGGACCGGCTACCGCCGCCGGCCCGGTAACCGAACCGGGGCCGGCACCGGTCGGCGGTGCTGCGGACCGGTCAGCGAGTCGGGGTCGGGCGCCGGCCGTCGAACCGGTGGTCGCGGCGGCCCCACCGGTCGTCCGACCGCTCCCCGGCGGCCCGCTCGTCGCGCGGACGCTCGTCCCGGGACCGGTCCCGGCCGGGCCGGTCGGTGTGCGGGCGGCCCTCGTGCCGGAAGCCGCCCTGCCGCCCGCCGGAGCGCCACTCGCCGCCCCGCTCGGCCCGGCCACCCTGGGACGTGCCGCCGCCGTCGCCGAACCGGTGGTCGCCGTAGCGACGCTCGGACTGCGGCCGGTCACCGTACCGGCGCTCACCCTGGAAACGGTCTCCGTAGCGGCGCTCACCCGGGGGACCGTCGCTGTGCCGGCGCTCGTCCTGCGGGCGGTCGCCGTAGCGGCGGTCGGCCCGGGGACGGTCACCGAAACGGCGGTCGGAGCGGGGACGGTCCGGGCGGGTGCCCGACCCTCGGCGCGACGCCGGCGGCTCGTCGACCACCGGCACGCCACTCGGCTCCCGGGCTCCCGTCACCTCGGCCAGCGCGGCGTCGCCGGAGCGCACCCGGGTCTGCTCCGGCTCGACACCGGCCTTCTGCAACATGGCCAGGGTGGACCGGCGCTGCTTCGGCAGTACCAGCGTGGCGACCGCACCCGACTCTCCGGCCCGGGCCGTCCGCCCGGCTCGGTGCAGGTAGTCCTTCGGATCCTTCGGCGGGTCCACGTGCACCACCAGCGAGACACCGTCGACGTGGATTCCCCGGGCCGCCACGTCGGTGGCGACCAGCACGTTCGTCCGGCCCTCCTTGAACTCGGCGAGGGTGCGGGTGCGTACCCGCTGGGTCTTTCCGCCGTGCAGCGCACCGGCCCGGACACCGACCGCGGCGAGCTGCTCGACCAGCCGATCGACGCCCATCTGGGTCCGGGCGAACATCATGGTGCGCCCCTGCCGGGCCGCGATCGAGGCCGCCACCGCGAACTTGTCGTGCGGCGGGATCAGCAGCATGTGGTGGTCCATCGTCGACACGGTGGCGGTCGGCGGTGCCGTCGAGTGGGTGACCGGGTCGGTCATGAACCGCTTGACGAGCGCGTCGACGTCGTTGTCCAGAGTGGCGGAGAAGAGCAGTCGCTGCGCGTCCGCCGGAGTCTTGGCCAGCAGGTCGGTGACGTCCGGCAGGAATCCCATGTCGGCCATCTGGTCGGCCTCGTCCAACACGGTGACCTCGATGTCGTCGAGCCGGCAGACGCCCCGCTCGATCAGGTCGGTCAGCCGTCCCGGCGTGGCCACCACGATCTCCACGCCACGGCGCAGCGAGTCGATCTGGCGGTCGTACGGCACACCGCCGACGGCGGTCTTGAGGAACACCCCGAGTGCCCGGCCGAGCGGCATCAGTGCGTCGTTGACCTGCATCGCGAGTTCCCGGGTCGGCACCAGGATCAGCGCCCTCGGGTGGTGTGCCCGGGCCCGCGGGCCGGCCGCCATCCGAGCCAGTACGGGCAGTCCGAACGCCAGCGTCTTGCCGGAGCCGGTCTGCCCCCGGCCGAGTACATCCCGCCCCGCGAGCGCGTCCGGCACGGTGGCCCGCTGGATCTCGAACGGAGTGTCGATGCCCTCCCGCAGCAGCGCCCGGACGAGTTGCCGAGGCAGCCCGAGCGCGGCGAAGTCGACGGGCTCGTTGACATCACCGGCGCTGTCAGCGGGGACGGCGATGTCAGCGGGGACGGCGATGTCAGCGGGGACGGTGATGTCAGCGGGGACGGCGAGGGCGTCCTGCCCGGCAACCGCGTTCGCCGAGACGTCGCTGGGGGTGCGGGAATCGTCGGCGGTCACCGCGTCGGCGGATTCAGTGCGCGGGTCGGCGACAGCCGGCACATTCAGAGCGGCTTGCTCGGCAGAAGCGGACGGTCCTGCCGAAACGGAACCGGATTGCGCGTCGAATACGGATGGAAACATGCTGGGATCAGCAAAGGTCGTCAAGGATACCTCTCAAGCGGGGCGCATCTTCGCGATGGCCCGCCGCGACGGAGGTCGCTGCCGATTCGCCCGCAAGATCGCCCAGAGGCGCGTGGCACGCGCCAGGTCAACAATCCACCCGAGTGTACGGGGAGCAGCGGCCACCGCCACCTCGCCGCGCACGCCAGTGGGCAGGCTCACCACCCGCGCGGGTCGACCCCGCACCCGCCGACGGCCCCGTCAGCTGGTCAGCAGGCCGTCGAAGAGGTTGTTGAACGCGTCGCCGGCCAGGAGCACCACCAGCAGCCCGATCACCACCAGGATGCCGAGCCCGATCAGCAGTACCAGCACCACCTTGCCGGTGTCCGTCCTCTGCGCGGGGGTGTCCGTCCAACCCTGGGCCAGGATGTGTCCGGTCAGCGAGCCCGAGTTCTCGACCTGGTTGGTGGGCATCGAGACGGTGACGTGACCCTCCGGGCCGCCGTAAACGGTGCCCGCCGCCCGCTGCTCCTGGTAGCCCGGGGAGTCCGGCACGGCCGGGCCGGTCCCCGGCTTGTCCGCAGCGGTCGGGCTGACGCCCGGTCGGTGCGAAGCGGCGGGAGCGGCGCCCGGCGGGTGCGGTGGGGTCGGGCCGGCGCCCGGCGGGTGCGGCGCGCCCGGTCGGGTTCCCGAGGCGCGGCCACCGGTCGGGGTCCGACCGGCCGGCTCGGCGGCGACGGCCGGACCGGGGTCGGCGGTGGGCAGCGAGTAACCCGGCGCACCGCCGCTGGCCAGGTTGGCCGAGGACATCGGGTTGGTCGGTGGTGGCCAGCTCGGCAGGGCGGGCGCCGGAACCACCAGCGGGGAAGCTGCCGGGGGATCTGTCGGGCGGCCACTCGGTCCGCCCGACACCGGCCTTGTCGGGTAGGCGACCGAGGTCCCCGCCGACGTCGGCGGGTACGGCACCGGGCCGGGGGGCACAGGTTCGGGGTGCGGCGGGTAGGGAGTGGGACCGGGTGGAGTAGGCGGGAACGGCGTGGGCCCCGGGGGTACCGGATGCGGGCCTGGGGGTACCGGAGCGGGCCGGGGCGGGGCCGGCGGGAACGGCGACGGAGCCGGTGGCACCGGCTCGGGGTCCGGACTGGGTGCCGGGGGTTCCGGTGCGGGGAACGGCGTGGGCACCGGTCCCGGCTCCGGCTCCGGCTCCGGGGTCGGTTTGGGTTTGGCTGGTTCGGACGCCGGTGATGCCGGCGGATGTCCCGGTTCGGGCGGGCCGGCCTGATCCGGGGGATGTGTCGGCGCCGACGCGCCGGCCGGATCCGGTTCGGTACTCCGGTAGACCTTCGCCACTCCCGGTACCACGGCGGCCGCGGCGGCCTCGTTCGGCAGCACCGGAGACAGCCCCGGCACCGAGGCACTGGCCCGGGTGGTGCCGGCGCGGCCCCGCGCGGCGCTGCGCTGCGGCGGCACCGTGTAGGACGGCGTACCACCAGCGGGTGCGCCGGTGTCCCGGGACGACTGGTCGGGGGTGGCTGCCGGTGCCGACAGGCTGGCTGCCGGTGGAGCCGTGAAGTGCACCGCCCCGGGCCGGTCCCGGGGCTGGCGAACCGGCTCGGCCGAGGGCGACCCGGACAGTCCGGAGGCAGCCGGCGACACGGCGGCTGACCCCATGGGCGGTGCGGACGCCGGAGCGGCCGGCGACACGGCGGCCGACCCGCTCGGCGGGCCCGCCGGGGACCTGACGGCGTTGGCGAACGCCGACCACGGGGAGTCGAGAGCCGGAGTCTGTGGACGCCGCCGTTGCAGCGGCGGCACCGGGCTACCCGGAGGCGCCGGAGTCGGCGCGGACGCCGCGGCCGGGGATGCCGCGGCCGGGGATGCCGCGGCCGGGGACGCCGCGACCGCGGACGCCGCCGGGGTGCTGGGCGCGGAGGCGGCGGCTGCCGGGGTGACCGGCGTCGGGGCGGCGGCCGCCCGGGTGACCGACTTCGCCAGCTCGCCGGCCCGGTAGGTGCGGCTTCCCGAGGACCCGGCGGGCATCGCGGCTATCTCGGCTGCGGTGGGGGTGGTGGCCTGCCTACTCACGGCCCGGCCGCGTACCGGCGACGTCGGACCGACGGCGGCTCCCGGGTCCACTCCCGGGCTGTCGGCTTCCGGGTTCGGGTCGTCGGCTCCGGCCTGTGCTTCTGGGCTGTCGGCTTCCGGGCTCGGGTCGTCGGCCTCGGCCTGCACTTCATCGGCGGTCTCGGCTTTCGGCTCGGCCGAGTCCGGGACGGCGTCGGCGGTGTCCGGGACGGCATCGACAGCGTCCGCATCCGAGTTCGCGGCGTCCGGGACCGGGCTGGCGGCGTCCGGGTCCGGTATGGAATCCGGAGAAGCCGCATCGACCGTCTCGGCGGCCGTTGAGCCTGCGGGCGCGTCTACGGACGCATCCTGCGGCGCGTCTGCCCAGAGCGCTCCGGCGGCCGGCGGCGGCGGAGGCGCCTGGTAGGCCTCGGGAAACTCCTCCTCGGCCGAGGGCTCCGGGAGCGCTGTTCCGACCGGCGGTGGCGGCGGCAGTGGGGGCAGCTCGCTCTCGTCCACGCTGTCCCGTTCCGGGCGGGTGGCCGCAGCCTGACCGTCAGAATCCGGGGATGCCTCCCCGAAAGCCGGTTTGACCTGCGATTCGTCCATTGTTGCCTCCCGCGCCCACACCCGGGCCGGTAGGCCGGGTCGGAAGTACGTCAACCCTCACCGTGCCATATCGCGGCACAGCCGCACAGCCGGCCGGCGACCGGTACGTTCAGTCGCCCTCCGGGCTACCGTCCGCAGTCGGAGTCGATCCGCTGGCGCTGGACGTACCGTTGCTCGGCTCGGCGGCCGAGGTGGTGACCGGCGGCGTCTGCGGCTCCGTCGGCTCCGTCGGTTGCGGGATCGGTGCCGGTGTCACCGGCGGGGTTGCCGGGGGCGTGGTCGGCGTGCTGGTGGGCGGAGTCGCCGGTGGCGTCGTGGGCGGCGTGGTCGGCGGGGTGGTGGGCGGCTTCGATGGCGGGGTGGTGGTCGGCGGCGGGGTGGCCGGCGGCGGCGTGGTCGCGTTCGGTGCCGGCACCGCCGGGAAGATCCGGGTCGCGGCGTAGAACCGCGACCACCAGACGGTGGAGACCTTGACCACGTCACCGGTGGTCGGGGCGTGCACCATCTTGCCGCCGCCGATGTACATGCCGACGTGGTGGATGCTGGTCCAGTTGCTGCCGGAGGCGAAGAAGACAAGGTCGCCGGGGAGCAGTGCCTCCCGGGCCACGCTCTGGTTGCGAGTGCCGTTGTACTGGTCCCGGGAGACCCGGGGGATCCGCTTGCCCACCGAGAGATAGGAGGCGAGCATCAGGCCGGAGCAGTCGAACCGGTCCGGGCCCTCGGCGCCCCAGAGGTACGGGTCGCCCCGCTGGGCGAGCGCGTAACGCATCGCGGCCAGCGCCTTGGGGTGCGCGACCATCCCGGCGACGCTGTCGCTGCCGATCGTCTCGCCGATGCGCTGCTCGGCGGCCTCCCTGGCGCGCTCGATCGCCTTGAGCTGCTCGGCGTTGTCGCGCTTGAGCTTCACCAGGGCGGCAGAGCGTTCCTTGTACCGCTTCTCCGCGTCGGTGAAGGCGGCGACCTTCTGCTGGTAGGCGCTGGACGCGGCCTGGTAGGCCGCCTCCGCCTGCTGCTCGGCCTGCTGAGCCCGGGCCAGCTCACCGGCGGCCAGTTCGGTGTCACCGGACCGTTCCTCGCCGCGCTGGATCCGACTGAGCAGGTCCAACCCGTGCAGGTCGGAGCCGAACGCGCCCGGCGGCAGCCCGGCGGCGTCCTTCAGCGCGCCCGCCGCCGCGTTGTCGGCCGCCGTACGGGCGTTGGCCAGCTCCAGCCGAGCCGTCCTGCGTACGCCGTCGGCGGCGGTCAGCTCGGTGGTGGCCCTGTCCCGCTCCTGGCGCAGTTGCAGCAGTTGGTCGCCGAGCTGGGCGACCTCGACCTCCAATGTCATGATCTGGCTCGCCAGCGGGCCGTTCACGCTCGGCGGCAGCGGATAGGAGGTCGTCGTCGGCGTGCCGGTGGGCACGTTGGGCGCTCCACCGGGCAGTGGGCGTATCCCAGCGTCGGGGACCGTGTTCGGCAGCGGCGGATCGGCATAGACGGGCGTCGCCATCGCGCCCGCCACGATCGCGCCGACCAGGGCCGACCAGACCAGCGGACGTAGCACCGGGGAGACCGCCTTGCCGAGCCGGTCCGGTCGTCCGCGCCTGCTGTCGGTCATACCGCTCCCGTCCCGTGCACAGCGGCGCTCCCGGCGCTGCTGTGGAATGGCCATCCGTGCTGTGTCGCGTCCCACTTTGTCTTACCTCAATGCGTCGGGGATGTCGATGCGACGGCGGGTAACGAGACGCTGAGAAGCCGGTTAAGAGTACCTGTGACCGGTGAACCAGATCGCTGCCGCCGGCTGCCTCCGTCGGCACCTCCGCCGCTCGACGTACGCTCCTACCGGAGATCGTGCCTGGAGGGACGTGCTGCGATGGACGCCGGACGCAAGCGTGAGCTGGAAGAGAAGGTCTACGCGGGAGTTCGGCTGGACCGCGCCGACGGCGAGGCGCTGTACGCCAGCGACGACCTGGTCTGGCTCGGCCGGCTGGCGCACCACCGGCGTACCGGGACCGGCGACGGCGATCGGGTGCTGTTCGTCGTCAACCGGCGGCTGCGGCTGACCGGTCTCTGCGTCGGTGGCTGCGCGTACTGCTCCCTCCGCCCCGGGCCGGACGGGCACGCCCGGCCGGAGGGCGGGGACAGCGTCCCGCTCTCGGTCGACGAGGCTGTCCGGCGCGCCACCGAGCTGGCCGCCGACGGGCTCACCGAGCTGGACCTCGTCGACCCGGTGCATCCCGCGCTGCCGTGGCGGCACTATCCGGAGCTGCTGCGCGCGCTGACGGTGGCGTTGCCCGGCGTCCGGTTGACCGGGTTCACCGCCATCGAGCTGCTTTGGCTGGGGAAGAGCACCGGGATGCCCGCCGACGAGATCCTCGACGAACTCGTCGCCGCCGGTCTGTCGGCGCCGAGCGGCGGCGGGGCCGAGATCTTCGACCCGGAGGTACGCCAGCGGCTCGGCCTCGCCGACCGTGCCTGGGAGGACTGGTCCCGGATCCACCGGCTCGCCCACGCCAAGGGGATCGGCACCCCGGCGACGATGCGCTTCGGGCACGTCGAGGAGCCCCGGCACCGGGTCGACCACGTGCTGCGGCTGCGCGAGCTACAGGACGAGACCGGCGGCTTCACCAGCTTCCTGCCGCTGCGCTACGAGCATGACCTCGCGGTACCGACCGGCGATGGAATCGGGGCGGGGCAGCCGACCGGGACGGCGTCGCCGGCCGAGTCGCTGAAGACCTTCGCGGTGTCCCGGCTCCTCCTCGACAACGTGCCCCACCTGACGTGCTGCTGGGCCACCCAGGGGTACTCCGTGGCGCAGCTCGCACTCAACTTCGGCGTCGACGACCTGGCCGCCTCGGCGGCCGGACACCGGATCAGCCACGGCGTCGACCGGGACGGTACGCCGACAGTGCTGCCCCGGGAGGATCTGCTCCGGCTGATCTGGGACGCCGATTTCCGTCCCGCCGAACGGAACAGCGGGTACGAGGTGCTGCGTGACTACGACGCCCCGCCGAGTCTGGCCGAGCGTCGGGCCGAGCCGCAGCGGATCTGGGCCTGAGCCCCGCGTCGGGCGGGAGCGCGGCCCGGCGGGGGTGGTTTCCGGCCCGCTCACGTACCCTCGACTGGTCAGGAGCGGGCGGGAGCGGGTCGACGTCTGCCGGTGGGGAGCGCAGCGGGAGAGGCGGCATGGCCGAGCGGAGCGAACGGGCGCCCTTTCCCCGGCGGGACGACCAGGGGCGGATCGTCGTGCTGGCCGACCTGCTCGGCGTCGCCCTGGTCGGGGTGGTCATCGGGCTGGTGGCGCTGCTCGTGATCGACCTCGGCGCCTCCCTGGTCGGCCTGGGCGAGTTCGGCCGGGCGAGCGGTTGGCTCGCGGTGGTGCTGCCGGCGTGGATCTTCGTCGAGGAGTTCCGGGCCTGGCAGTTCGGTCCGGCCCGGGTCGCGGCGGCGTTGGTGGCCGCGGCCGTCGGGATCGCCGCCGGCCTGCTCGCCGCCGGGTTGGCCGCCTCGACCCCGCCGCTGGTCTCGGGCGGGTTGGCCGCGGCGGTTTTCGCCATGGGGTACGCGTTGGTCTGGTTTGCCGGCGTCCGTTGGCTCGCCGGCCGGACGAGCTGATCGGAGTTGCGCAGATGAGTCCCGCCGTGAAGTACACGCTGGGCCGGATCGGGCTGTTCCTGGCGGTCGCGCTGGCGCTCTGGCCGGTCGAGATGAACATCTTCCTCAAGCTGATGCTGGCGGTGGCGTTCTCTGCCGCGCTGGCGTTCTTCCTGCTGCGGGGCTGGCGGGACGAGATGGCGCAGCAGTTGGCCACGGCGGCGGAGAAGCGGCGGGCCGAACGGGAGCGGCTGCGCGCCGCACTGGCCGGCGACGACCAACCGACGGACACGGTGAAGCCGACGCAGACAGGCAGGCCGGCCGACACAGGGAAGCCGGCCGACACAGGTGAGCCGACGGACGCGGGGAAGCCGACCGACAGGTCCTGAGGCCCGTGCGTCCGGCCCGGACCAGCCCGGACCCCGGCACGGCACCGGCCCCGTGCCCGGACATCGTTGGCCAGGTACGGGGCCGGTGATCCTCCCCAGGTGAGCTGACGCCGGCGCGGCTACCAGTTGGTCGAGCCGGCCAGCTTCGGCCAGGGCTTCCACCACGGCTTCATCAGGTACGCGATCCCGCCCGACCCGCCGGAGACCCCGCCGCTGGCGTTGATCCGCTTGGTCCGCAGCCAGATCTGCTCGAACTGGTCCCGCCGGTAGACGTTGCGCACCACGTCGTTGCCGGACGACGCCGGATCGTTGATCACCACGTCGCCGTCGCGGGTGAAGCCGACCACCACGAACAGGTGCCCGGAGGTGCCGTAGTTGGCCCCCTCCAACTCCTCGGCCAGGAAGGACTGGCTGGTGACCACCGGGATGCCGGCGGCGATGAAGTGTTCCACCTCGTCCAGCGAGTGCAGCCGGGTCACCTTGGCGTCCAGCCCGTACGAGCCGGCGTACGCGGTGTTGAACGGCCAGTTGCCGCATCCTTCGTACGCGTAGTCGTAGGTCATCCGGGCGGCGTGGTTGACCGACGGGTCCGGGTAGCTGGGATCGACCCAGGAGGTCTGCTCGGCCGACGGCTTCCGGCCCCAGTACTCCAGCACCATCGTGGTGGAGGTCGGCGAACACCAGGCCTGGCCGCCGCCGTCGTACTCCGGGTAGTGCCCGGCGTGGATGTTCTGCGAGTAGCGGGGCACGGCCAGCTCCCGGCCCCAGGCGATCCGGCCGGTGCTGGCCGGCACGGTGAACCGGTCCGGCACCAGTGAGCCCATCGCGCCGACCATCCAGACCCGGGGTGACCGGCGGCTCTCCGGCGCGCGGTAGAGGGTCAGCCGCAGTTGGTAGGCCCGCAGCAGCACCCCGGTCGCGACGTCGTCGATCGAGAAGGTGTCGGTCCAGATCGTCGAGTAGGGGTCGCCCTGCCGGTTCACCGAGGTGCGCCGGATGTCCTGGTCACCTGCGGCCCACCGGCCCATGACGTACCACGGGGTCAGCGCGCCGGTGTTGTAGGTGCCCTGGAGTTCGGCCTGGATCCAGGTGCCGGCCGGGGTCTCGGCGTTCCAGGAGGCGACCAGTTCGCTGGCGTCGAAGCCGATCGGGGTGACCGGCGAGGTCCAGGTGGCGTACGACCAGGTGCGGGTGGTGCCGGTGTGCGGGTCGGTGTATTCGGTGGTGCCGGCCGGGCGAAGCATCGTGATCCCGGTCCGTATCCCGGGGACGGCGACGGTGCCCCGGTGGGTGCCGCGTCGCCAGTCGGGGTAGCTGGAGAACTCCTGCCAGGTGATCTGTTCGTCGTGTGGCATTGGGCGGGGGCGACCGGTCGTCGTGCCGGCCCGGGCCGGCATGCCGGTGCCGAGCAGGGCCAGGCCGGAGAGGCCGGCGAGGGTGAAGGTACGTCGGCTGATCGGGTTCGGGGAACTGGCCATCGATGCTCCGCGGGGCCGAAGGTCGGGGTCCTGTCGCCACTATTCCGCTTGGCAGGAACTTTCGCCAGATGTTCACGCCAGGAAAATCTTTGCCGCGAGGAGGGTGTAACTGGCATGGGGTGCAAAGTGATCAATGTTGATATGACCATGGTACGGATGGTGCAGTGTGCACTACCCAGCGCAGTCCTCCCTACCCCCAGGAGGTTCAGATGCCCTTCCGCACCTGGATGTCCGGGCCGTCGATCCGGCACCGGGCCCGGGCCGGTGCCCTCGCCGGCACCGTCGTGCTCGGACTCGTCGTCGCCGGCCTCGGCCCGACCGGCACCGCCAGCGCCGGACCGGACCTGACCGAGGCCGAGCCCGCCACCAGCGCGGAATACCGGGTGACCGGTCCGCGCACCCTGGCCGACCGCAACGCGGTGGCCGCCACCGGTACCAGCATCGACTACGCCGAGCACGGCGCGCTCTACGTCACCGCGACCCCGGCCGAGGTGAAGGCGATCACCGCGCTCGGCTTCGAGGTGGCGGCGGTACCGGCACCGCCGGACCGGGGCCAGCACGAGCACGGCGACGTCGGCGTACTCGACTTCCCGCCGGCCGACTCGGCGTACCACAACTACGCCGAGCTGAACGCGGTGATCAACCAGGTCGTCGCCGACCATCCGACGATCGCCCGCCGGTCCAGCATGGGCACCTCCTACGAGGGGCGCGACCTGCCGGTCATCAAGATCTCCGACAACGTCGGCACCGACGAGAACGAGCCGGAGATCCTGTTCAACTCGCAGCAGCACGCCCGCGAGCACCTGACCGTGGAGATGGCGATCTACCTGCTCGACCTCTTCACCGACAACTACGGCTCGGACTCCCGGATCACCAACATCGTCAACACCCGGGAGATCTGGATCGTCCCGACGGTCAACCCGGACGGCAGCGAGTACGACATCGCCACCGGCTCGTACCGGTCCTGGCGGAAGAACCGCCAACCGAACAGCGGATCGTCGTACGTCGGCACCGACCTGAACCGGAACTGGGGCTACAACTGGGGCTGCTGCGGCGGCTCCTCCGGCTCGACCTCCTCGGAGACCTACCGGGGCCCGTCGGCGTTCTCCGCGCCGGAGACCGCCCGGCTGCGCGACTTCGTCAACAGCCGGGTCGTCGGCGGTACCCAGCAGATCACGGTGAACATCGACTTCCACACGTACTCGCAACTGGTGCTCTGGCCGTACGGCTACACCACCTCGAACACCGGCCCGGGGCTGAACGCCGACCAGGAACGGACCTTCCGCACCCTCGGTCAGCAGATGGCGGCCACCAACGGCTACACCCCGGAACAGTCCAGCGACCTCTACATCACCGACGGGGACAGCCTGGACTGGATGTGGGCCACCCACAACATCTTCGCGTACACCTTCGAGATGTACCCGGGCTCGGCGTCCGGCGGCGGCTTCTACCCGCCCGACGAGGTGATCCCGGCGCAGACCTCCCGCAACCGGGAGGCGGTGCTGATCCTGAGCGAGTACGCCGACTGCCCGTACCGGGTGGCCGGGCTCCAGGCGACGTACTGCGGCAGCGGTGGCGGCACCACCGTCTGGTCGGACACCTTCGAGACCGCGACCGGCTGGACGACCAACCCGGCCGGGACCGACACCGCCACCACGGGGGCGTGGGAACGGGGTGCCGCCCAGGCGACCACCTCCAGCGGTGCCAAGCAGCTCACCCCGTACGCCGGCAGCAACGACCTGGTCACCGGCCGGCTGGCCGGCTCGGGGGCCGGTGACCACGACATCGACGGCGGGGTGACCAGCGCACAGTCACCGGCGATCACGCTGCCGGCGAGCGGCACGTTGACCCTCTCCCTGGCCTGGTATCTCGCGCACGGGTCGAACTCGTCGTCCGCGGACTACCTGCGGGTCAGCGTGGTGCACAGTGGTGGGACGACCCAGCTGCTCAACCAGGCCGGTGCGGCGAGCAACCGCAACGGTAGCTGGAGCATCGCCACCGCCAACCTGTCGGCGTACGCCGGGCAGTCGGTGCGGCTGCTGGTGCAGGCCGCCGACGCCTCCGGGGCAAGCCTGGTCGAGGCGGCGATCGACAACGTGACGATCACCAGCTCGTAGCAGTGCGACCCGGGGCCCTGCCGAACATGACGAGGTGTCGGCGGGGCCCCGGATGGAGCCTGAGCCTGCTCGGGTCCTCCGATCTAGTACGGCAGCCGCCATTGGCGGTCTGACCTCGTGGGATGTGGTGGGGGTGTGTAACGTGGACGCAGCCGCCTGTTGATCATGTGTTTGTGAGGACTACAGGATCGAAGGCGGCTGCTGCTGCCA